>CAZPZQ010000080.1:4748-11924 GCA_964590745.1 uncultured Mycobacterium sp.
TGCCCAGCACCTGGCTTTCCGGGTGTTGCATCACGATCGCGGTGCCGCCCATTCGGCCCAACCCGACCGCGCCGGGGCGTTGCACAGTGCCCGCCGTCGGTGCCCGGCCGGCCAGCACCAGCATCAAGGTGGTCTTGCCGGAGCCGTTGGCACCGGTGACGGCAACGTGTTCACCCGGCCGCACGGCCAAGGTGATCGGCCCCAACGCATCGTGGTCGGTGTGCGGGTAGCGAAAGCGCACGCCGTCCAGCCGTACCGGCACCGGCGCCACCGGCTGCCCCTCGGACTGGCGATCGGCGTGCGCGTCGAGCTTGTGTATGTCCGGAACACCGCCCAGCCGTTCCAACACCCGCGACAGTGCCCACCAGCCAACCAGCGACACACCCATGATGGTGACGACGGCGTTGGCCAAGATCAGCCACTGCCAGTAGCGCAGGGCGACGGCGAGAACGCTGTTGAGATCGGCAGCGGCGCGTTCCAGCCGCGGCACCCGGGAAAGCACTGTGGCGATCCCGTTCACGTTGGCGGTGATGGTGTCGAAGATCAGATGCCGCAATCGGGACAGCACGGTCAGCGCGGCCACCACCGCTGCGCCGAAGACGGCGCCGGCGACAACGGAGGTGGCGATCACCGTCGGCATCCCCCGACGCCGGCGTTTGACCACTCCGGTCAGTCCACCGATGTAGGCGCAGTTGATCACCGTCATGAATCCGCCCGTCCCGGCGATCAGGAACGCGATGGTCCCGGCGGCCACCGTGGCGGCGATCAGCACCCGGATCCGGTAGCGGTAGGCCAGTAACCCCATCGGCACGGTGCCCAGCAGCGCCAACCCGGCCGCGAACGGTACAACCACCGCGATGATCGCCGTCGCCGCGCACAACGCGGCCATCACCGACGCCTGGGCCAGTTCGCCTGGTTGCAGCGACTGGACCGGTGCCCGCGAGGTGTCCCGACCGGTCGCGATCACTTGATTGATTCTGCCAGCCGTTCCGGTCAGTTCCGGCCAGCCGAGCGCGCGCCACGCGGCGAGGGCGCACCCAGCACGTTGATTTACATAGTAGCCCTATGTAGTCTGCCGGTATGGTGACACCGCTGCCGGCGAAGTCCGGCGCAGTTGCCGGCACCGGCCTGGGTGCCGAACTACTCGCCGTGGTGGCCCGGCTGAACCGGTTGGCCACCCAGCGGGTCCGGCTGCCGCTGCCGGGGGCGCAGGCCAGGTTGCTGTCCACCATCGAGGATTTGGGCGTAGCGCGGATTTCCGAGCTGGCCACGGTGGATCATTGCTCGCAGCCCACGATGACCACCCAGGTGCGTCGGTTAGAAGAAGCCGGCCTGACCACCCGCACCCCCGACCCGCACGACGCCCGCGCCGTGCTCATCCGGATCACCGACAAAGGGATGCGTACCCTGGCTCGGGTTCGCGACGACCGAGCCGCCGCAATCGATCCGCAGTTGGCCCGGCTCGATCCCGAAGACCGGCAGACCCTGGCCGACGCGGTGGCGGTTTTGCGTCGTTTCCTGACCGATGCGAGTCGTGACGGCGCCATGCCCGCCGACGCCTGAGCCGTCCGGATGCGAGGTGTTCGCACCTCGACCCCTTTGGGAATATGCTCACACCCAGCGACGGCCCCAAGCGATGCCAAGCCCGCATCACGAACATGACGGCTCTGCCATTGGGCTGACACCCCGTCGGGGAGGACATCGTGCCGGACAGACTGGCCCTGGTCACCTGGGTTGCCGCCCAATTGATGGCGGCCACTCCGGCCACCGCCGCCGCGGTGAGCGAGCAGGTACTGCGGACGCTCACCGAGGAACTCAGCGTCGACGCCGGGTTCCTGCGTCACAACGACCACCGGATCAGAGCTTCCATGTTGGTCGCCGAATGGCCGCCGCGACCCCAACCACCGGACTCCGATCCGCTGGCGGTGGTCGCATTCACCACCGCGGACCCGGTCTTCACGGCGTGCGCACACAGCAAGAGGCTGGCGGTGATCCGGCCGGAGCCAGCGACCTCCGGCTATGTCCGCGAGATGATGGGCCACCACCGCATCGAGTCGCTGTCGGTGGCCGCTGCCCCGCTGATTTCCGGGGCGGTCACCACCGGAATGCTCGGGGTGGTCAAATTCCGCCGCACCAAGTGGAAGCCGGAGGAGCTCAACACCATCGAGGCGATCGCCTCGCTGTTCGCCCAGTTGCAAGCCCGTGTCGCAGCCGAGGAGAGACTGCGCTACCTGGCCGACCACGACGATCTGACCGGCCTGCACAATCGTCGAGCGCTCATTGCCCACCTATCCGAACGGCTCGAACCCGGGCAGCGTGGGCCGGTCGCCGTCTTCTACATCGATCTCGACCGATTGAAGCCGATCAACGACTATCTCGGCCACGCCGCCGGCGATTGGTTCATCCAGAAATTCGCCGACCGACTGCGGGAGTGCGCCAGCCCCGGCAGTATGATCGCCCGGATCGGCGGGGACGAGTTCGTCGTCGTCCCGGACTGGAAAGCGTCGATGGAAGGCGCGGAAGCCTTCGCCGACCGGCTTCGGATGATGTTGCGCGACCGCTTGGAGATCGAGGGCCATACCTTGACCCGCACGGTCAGTGTCGGGGTGACGGTGGGCCTTCCCGGCGAGGACAACAGCGCCGATCTGTTGCACCAAGCCGACGAGGCCGTGCTGACCGCCAAGCGCGGCGGCGGCAACCAGGCCGTCCGGTCCACCGATGCCATGTCGCTGCGCAGCCTGTTCCGCAAGGACATCGAACTGCACCTACACGGTGATATCCACGACGAGGCGCTGCTGTTGCACTACCAGCCCGAAGTCGACTTGCGCAGCGGTGCGATCGTGGCGGTCGAAGCGCTGGTCCGTTGGCGGCACCCCACCCGCGGGCTGCTGCTGCCGGGATCGTTCATCGGCGTTGCCGAGTCGTCCAACCTCGCCGGGGATCTGGGCCGGTGGGTGATGCGCAGCGCCTGCACGGATTTCAACCAGTGGCGGTCCAACGGCGTGGAAACCAACGTCACCCTGCGGATCAATGTCTCGCCGGTGCAATTGGCCACCCGCGACTTCGTCGGCAACGTCGCCGACGTCCTCGAGGAGTTCAACATCCCAGCCAATCAGGTGTGTCTGGAGATCACCGAACGGGCGGTGGTGCAGAACATCGAGAACACCCAGCGCATCCTGGCCGAGTTGAAAGAGGTCGGGGTACAGATCGCCATCGATGACTTCGGCACCGGCTACGCCGTGCTGTCCCGGCTCAAAGACCTCCCGGTCGACACCCTGAAGATCGACACCGTGTTCGTGCGCGACCTGGGCACCAACACCGGCGACTTAGCCATCGTCCGGGCGATCATCGGCCTGGCCGAAGCGTTCGGCCTGGACGTGGTTGCCGAAGGTGTCGAGACCCCGGCGGCCGCACTCACCTTGCTGCGATACGGCTGTCACCGGGCCCAGGGGTTCTTGCTGTCTCGGCCGGTGCCCAGGGCGACGATGGAATCGTTGCTGGTCTCGCGCTGCATAGCCATGCCCGACCTGGGGGGCCGCCAAACGCTGACGGTGATCTAAAGTACGGGCGCCGGGATTCGGCACCGCCACAAGAGCAACGCCCGTAGGCACTAACTGCACCATCCCCCCCGTGCTGCCCGCCGACGTCGGCGTACGGCGCAGCACCGCGGTGCAGACCCCTCGAAGTGCCCCGGGCGTAACTCGGTGAAATGCTCGCCTGCAGTCACAGACTGACCATCCACGTAAATAGGAATAATACATACTTTTCGGATGATGTCTACTCAAAAAGAAACTTTTAGTATCCAGTACCCGAGGTCTGGACGGCCTGGCCCGGTGATCGGTCATAATCGGCGCATGGAGCGACGCCGCAGCGTCCAACCCGACCAGTCACCGATGGCTACCTTGAAGCAGTTGCCCGCCTTGGTCGTGCTGGAGCGGATCCCCGTTCCGGTGCTCGCGATCGCCGACGACGGCACCATCTTGTTCGCCAATACCGGCTTCGCCGACATGCTGGGATACACCCAAACGGAACTGCTGTCGTTGAAGTTCCGGCAGATCTTCGACCAAGCACCATCAGCCGAGGAATCGGCGCTTACCATCATGCAGTCACTGGCCAACCTGGTCGTGTCGTTGGCCCACCGGGACGGCTCGACGGTTCGGGCGCTGATGAGCAGGTCGGCCCTGATGCGTGCGGACGACCGGGTAGCGCTGGCGACGTTCCAAGACCTCACTGAACAACTGTGGCTGGAGGGCCGGTAGGTATCGCGGCGGGTTACTGCTGGGCGACGTCGACGCGGTAGCGCAGGCTCGCCCGGGCCAGGAACTCACCGAAGTACGGCAGTGAAGCATCGGCCGTGACCCCCGGCAGCAACAACTGCCAAACCCGGGTCATCGGCCCGACGGGCTCGCCGCCGGCCGCTACCTGCGACAGCAGCCGTGTTCCGAACATGCCGCCGACGATCACCTCGGCCACGGCCTCCGGATCGAGCTCCGCGCGCAGGTCACCTTCTGCGATTGCCTGCCCGACCCGGGTAGCCACCTCGTTGAGCCATCCGGTGAGGACGCCGACGGCCGCTGCGTTGAATTCACCGAGGGCACAGGCCAGCTGGGTGGCGACCCCGGCACCTTTATCGGACGCCAGCACGTCGGCGGCCGCAAAGGTGCCATGGATCAGGCCCTCGAGTGCCGGCGAAGACGGCGGACACGCGCCGCGGAAGGCATCTAGCACCGTCGCACAGCCTTCATCGATGATGGCCGACGCCAGCGCGTCCATCGAATCGAAGTGGTGATACAGCGCGCCCTTGGTCACGCCGGCCCGCTCGATGATCGCCCCCCGTCCGGCGGCCGAGTAGCCGACCTCGCTGAACACGTCGACGGCTGCGTCGAGGAGTTTGCGTCGAGTCGCTTCGGACCGGACCTGGCGCGCCATCTGTTAGTGCCCGGCCCCGTCGACGCCGGCGGTGTCGAAACCGTCCGGGGCCGACGCGGTCTTGATGGCAAGTGCGGTGCGTCTTTTGATGAACTGACCGAAGTACTCCATTCGGTCCGCCGAGACGAGGCCGGGCAGCACGGCCGTCCAAGACTTCTCGACCTGGAGCAGGAACTGCTCCGCTTCATCGAGGTTGCCACTCTGCCGCAGCCCGACGTACAGCGACACCAGGACACACGCCACATCTTGCGGATCGTGCTGGGCGATGATGTCACCCTCAGCGATGGCCCGTTTGACCTCCGGGGCCAGGGTCTGGATCCAGCCGGCGAGCACGTTCGATTGGAGGTTCTCGGTCCAGCCGACCGCCGGCAGCAGCCGCAGCACCGCCCGGGCGGTGTCCTGGGTGATGTCCTGGACCGCCATCAGGTAGCAGACGTCGACCAGGGTCTCCAGGCCGGAAAGCTTACGCGCAAGCAACTCGGCAACCGCCGCGTTGTCTCTGGCCAGTTGCTCCTCGATGACCGCCAGCGCCAGCGCGTGTTTCGACCGGAAATGGAAATACATTGCCCCTTTGGTCAATTCGGCAACCGCAAGGATGTCGTCCAGGCCGACGTCGTGGTACGGCCGGCGGGCAAACTGGCGCGAGGCGGCGCGCAGAATCTGCTGGCGCGTCGTATCCGCTCGCCGATCGGTCGACTCGGCCAAGGTGGATACCGGCTGACTGCTCAACCGATGATTGCGGTCCACCCGAGCAATGGTACTTATATTTCGCTAAGCCGCTGGGCGCTAAGCCATCGCGAGCAGCACGAACTGCGTCACCTGACCTGGCGCGAAGTTGTCGTCGCTGACCAACAGCACCGACCGGCGCCCGTCGGGCAGCCGGGGTCCCAGCGTGATGCCTTCGATGTTGTCCAGCGGTGCCAGCCCCGGTGTGGCGGCCAAATCGGCGACCAGGGTCTTGCTCATCGGCACCACCGTGGCGGCGCCCAGCGCCGGCAACGCCAGCACATCGGACGCGCCGTCGATACCGGCGCGGAACAGTCGGGCCGTCGGATGCGCGCTGAACGCCCGTTCCACCACCAAAAACTCGGTGTCAGACAACGCCACCAAGTCGGTGAGGCCGTTGGTTTCGGCGGGCTCGGTAGCCGGCTCCAACGGGTAGGCGTACTGAGCCACCGGAGTGCCGGCGTCGACGTCGAACGCGGTGATCCGGGTCAACGCGCCGTGCTCGCGGTCCGGCAGTGCGCCGTCGTGATAGCCCGGCCCTTCCATCCCGGCGAACAGCAACCGACCGCTGGGCGCCAGGGTGAGGCCCTCCAGAGCGGTGTTCCGCCGGGGACCGGTACGCTGCGCCGACATGGCTAGGTCGGCCGGCATATCGAACCGGCCCAGATATCGTCCGTCCAGCGCGGCGATCCGAATCCACGGGTCGGCCAACACCGGCCCGTCCGGGATATCGGTGATCCGCTCGCCCTCCGAGGACCAATACAGCCGCTGGCGCGCAGGGTCGAAGGCGATACCCTCCGGATCGGGCGGGATCACCCGCGTCGGCCGCAGTGACCGCGGTCGGAACGGCCGTCCGCCTTCATCCAGCAACATCCGGGTTCCCGCTACAGTCACGTCGTCAATACCGTTGTCGGACAACTGGAGCCGCACCGTATAGAAACGAACCGGATTGATGGTCGAGCGGTCGTCGCTGATCACGTAGTAGCAGTCGCGTCCGGCGTCGTAGCTGATGGCCGACAACCCGCCGATGACGGTGTCGCCGAACCTGGCGCCCGAGGCGATCTGGGCTTGACCGAGGTAGCTCAGCGTCGGCGCAGTGGTGGCGACATGCGGCGAGGTGCATCCGGCCAGCGCCACACTGCATGCCAGCAGCGGCCTGGCCAGTACCGGAATCACCCCACGATTTAAACCGGTTTAGCGGTCCCGATGGAACGGTTACCGTCAAGGGCATGACCACCACCGCCGAGCATCTGCGCAACACCCTCGATGGCCGCTGGCGCGACGTGAAGGACCGGGTCCGCAGCACGCTGACCGACGAGGTGTTTCGTCCGCACCACACCCCGAACACGGCTATCGCCCGCGCCAAGGTGGCCGAGCAGTTGAAGATCATGGCGACCGCCGGGGTAGCCGCCGACGGTTTCCGCACGGAGCACGGCGGCACCGGCGACGTCGGCGCAGCGATCAGCATGATCGAGATGCTGGCGATGTCGGACCTGTCGCTGATGGTCAAGGCCGGGGTGC
>CAZPZQ010000081.1:0-11576 GCA_964590745.1 uncultured Mycobacterium sp.
ATGCGGTGCGAGGAGACTTCGGCCCGGACCACCTGGCGCCGACCGATGGTGAAGTTCAGCGACATGTCCTGGGCTCCGTAGGCGCCGTCGCCGAAAGCCAGTCCGTACAGCTTGGCGGCGACGGTCACCTCGGTGCCGGCCGGGTAGTACTCGGAGGTGCGCCAGTGCACCCGCGATCCCTGCACCTCGTCGGGTAGCCAGGCCCAGCTGCCCTCCACCGACGGGTCGGTGGTGACGGTCAGTGCGTGCTCGACGGCCGCCTTGTCGGTGATCGGCGCGTCGAATTGCAGGATGATCGGCGCCGCCACCCCGACGGTCTGTCCGTCGGCCAGCTGGAACCCGCCGTCCACCGTGACGTTGGGTGTCACTGTGCTGAGTTTGCCGACGACCGGGACAGCCTTGCCGTCGTGTCCGACTACCGAACCACTCCAGGTGTAGACCGCGTCATAGCTCAGCGGCTCGGTAATCGCGTAGACGGTACGGTCCCGGTTGAAGGCGCCGGCTAACACCTTGCCGGCCGGGCTGGTCAGTGCGGCCCGCTGGAACCAGCCGTCGCGGACCTCGACACTGACCGGCGCGGTCGGTAGCACGTCGACCGCTGCGTCGGCGGGCTGGAAAGTCAGGCTGGGAGCCGGCGGCGGTGTCTCGGTGTGTTTGCCCGCTTTACCGAAGCACGCCGTCAACGCGTTCGGCGCTGCCACCCCGACCGCCAGCGCTGCCAAGGCCCGTCGTCGAGTCAGTACCGGCGAACCGCCCCCGGTTGTCACGGAACGTCACCATACCGACGGTAACGCTGACGCTAAGAAACGTGCAGCTACAGCGTGCAACCGACGAGCACCGGTTCTGGGTCGAGGGTGATGCCGAACATCGCCTGCACCCCGTCGCGCACCGTGCGCGCCAGCGCCAGCACGTCCGCGGCGGTGGCGCCGCCGCGGTTGGTCAACGCCAGCGCATGTTTGGTGGACAGTCGCGCCGACGTGCCGCTCGTCTCCGGATAGCCTTTGCCGAAGCCAGCCTGTTCGACCAGCCAGCCGGCCGCCAGCTTCACTCCGTCGGAGACGGTCCAGTGCGGGATTGCCGCGCCGGTTTGCGCCGCCCGGTCGGCCAGCCGACGGTAGACGTCCGGCGCGACCACCGGGTTGGTGAAAAACGATCCCACACTCCAGGTGTCGTGATCGTCGGCATCGAGCACCATGCCTTTGGCGCCGCGCAGTGCCAGCACCGCGGCGCGCACCGTCGCCGGGTCGGCGCGTTCGCCTTCGGCCGCGCCCAGCACGGCGGCCAACTCGCGATAGCGCACCGGGGCGCTGCGGCCAGAGGGATCCAACTCGAACTCCACCTGCAGCACCACCGCAGCCCTGCCTGCTGCGGAGTGTTTCAGAATGCTGGTGCGGTAGCCGAAGTGCAGGTCTGCCGGCGGCGTCCAGCGCACCGCGCTGCTGCGTCGGTCCAGCAGCAACACCCGGGTGATGGTGTCGGCGACTTCCACGCCGTAAGCGCCGACGTTCTGCACCGGCGTTGCACCGGCCGAGCCGGGAATCCCGGCCAGACACTCCAGTCCGCCCAGACCGGCGGAGATCGCCCGGGTCACCACGTCATCCCATATCGCGCCGGCTCCGACCCGGAGCAGGTTGCCATCGATTTCGATGCCGTCGTTGGCGAGCCGCACCACCGTCAGGTCGGCCAGATCGTCGGCGATCACCACGTTGGAACCGCCGGCCAGCACCAGCAGCGGTTCGCAGTGATCATCGTCGAGGTGCCGCAGCGTGGCGACGATCTGCTCGGTGCTGGTGCAGGTGATCACCCGTCGGGCGACCGGGCCGATACGCAGCGTGGTCAGCGGTGCCAACGGCACCGCCTCGGCGACGTGCGCACCGGCGAAGGGAGAACCGACCACGGCCGGTAACGGTAGCCTGACCAGCTATGCCGCGTACATTCACGCTGTCCGCGCACTACCCGGTCAGCGTCGAACAGGTGTATGCGGCCTTCGCCGACGAGGCGTACTGGCTGGCCCGACTGGCCGACTCCGGAGCCGACATCGCCACCCTTGACTCGATGGTCGTTGACGCCGGCGGCAGCATCGACGTGATCACCACCCAAGGCATCCACCGAAGCCGGCTGCCGGCGCTGGCCGCGCAGTTCCATCCCGGCGACCTGGAAGTGGTCCGCACCGAGAGGTGGGATCCGGTGCGCGGCGGCGAAACCCGCGCACTGGTGGTCGGTGAGGTGGTGGGCGCGCCGGCACAGTTGTCCGGCGACGCGGTGCTGGAGCCGGCCGGCTCCGGCTCCACGCTGAGTTTCACCGCGACCGTGCAGGTCGATATTCCGTTGGTGGGCGGCAAGATCGAAAGCTTCATCGGCGCCCGGCTGGCCGAGCTGGTGACCGCCGAGCAGCGGTTCACCTCGACGTGGGTGGTCGAACGGGGCTAACCAGCGACTGCGATCGCCGAGCCTGCGGTGTGGGCGCCTACGCCGCGGTCAGGGCCCGGTCGCCGGCGCATCTCTCGCCCTGGGCGCAGGCGCGAAACACACTGTCGGCAACCCGCCCTACGCTGGAAGGCATGCGGATTGCCCTGGCGCAGATTCTCAGCGGCGCCGACCCGGCGGAAAACCTGCGCCTGGTGGCCGGCTATGCCGAGCGGGCCGCCGACGCCGGGGCGGCGTTGGTGGTGTTTCCGGAGGCGACGATGTGTCGATTCGGCGTACCGCTGGGGCCGGTCGCCGAGCCGGTTGACGGACCGTGGGCCGACGGCGTGCGGGGCGTCGCGGCGCGCTCACGAATCACGGTGATCGCCGGGATGTTCACCCCGGCCGGTGACGGGCGGGTGACCAACACGCTGCTCGCCGTCGGGCCGAGTTCGTCCGGGCAGGTCGACGTGCCCTATCACAAAATTCACCTCTACGACGCGTTCGGCTTTACCGAATCGCGCACCGTCGCACCCGGCCACGAGCCGGTCGTGATCACCGTCGACGGTGTCGGCGTCGGGCTGACGACTTGCTATGACATCCGGTTCCCGGCGCTGTATACCGAGTTGGCCGACCGCGGTGCGGAACTGATCGCGGTGTGCGCCTCGTGGGGTTCCGGTCCGGGCAAACTACGGCAGTGGGATCTGCTGGCGCGTGCGCGAGCGCTGGATTCGACCAGCTACCTGGCCGCCGTCGGACAGGCCGATCCGGGTACCGAGCTCAGCCCCGAGGGCGGTTCCGGCGGCGCCCCGACCGGCATCGGGCACAGCATGCTCGTTTCGCCGTTGGGTGAGGTGGTGGCGTCGGCGGGTGCGCAACCGCAGCTGGTGGTCGCCGACATCGACCTGGACGCTGTTTCCGCCGCGCGGCGAACACTCGCCGTGTTGAGCAACCGTGCGGACTTTGGCCAAGTTCGTAGGGCAGAATCGCTCGGGTGAGCAATCCGCCCGGCCCCCCGCACGACGACCCGTCACCATGGGCGCGTCCCGCCGGCCCGACCACGCCCCTCCCCCGCGGAGCGGGTCAGCAGCCGCCGGACCCGGCGACCCGTCGGATGCCGGCCAGCGGCCCCGGCCAGGACGGGCCCACCGCCCGCATTCCCAGTCCGCCGTCCGGCCCACCGGATCACCCGCCGGGGCGACCCGCTAACCCCCCACCAGACCCGCAAGGCGGCACCCCGGCGATGCAACCGAAGCACCGATCCTTTCGCTTCCTCCGGGACCCGCTGGCGCTGACCCTGGTCGCCATCACCGTGCTGGCGCTGGCGTTGGCCGGGCTGATCGGCACCGAGCTGGTTGCACGCCGCATCGCCAACAACAAGGTCGCCGCGGCTACCGAATGCGTGGTGCACGATTCGGCCAAGGCGTCGTTCGGGGTCACTCCGCCGTTCCTCTGGCAGCACATCACCGGCAACTACACCAACATCTCCGTGCAGACCGCCGGCAACCAGATCAAGGACGCCAAACTGATGAAGGCCGACCTGAGCATCTCGGATGTGCGGCTGCACAACAGCGGCGAGTCCAGCGGCACCATCGGGGCGCTGGACGCCACCCTCAGCTGGCCCACCGCGGGCATCAAGGAAACCATTCAAACCATGGTTCCGCTGCTGGGCAACCTGGTCTCGGACGTCACCACCAGCGCCGGGAACGGCACCGTCGAACTCCGGGGCGCGTTCGGCTTGGCCAGCATCACGGTCAAGCCGACGGTGGTCAACGGAGGGCTGTCACTTCAGGTGCAAAACCTCACCGGCCTGGGCAGCTTGACGTTGCCCAGGGAAACCGTCCAGCCGGTGCTGGATGACTTCGCGACGGCGTTGACCAAGAAATATCCCCTGGGCATTCGGGCGGACAGCGTGCAGGTCACCGATGACGGTGTGGTGGCCCATTTTTCCACCCGCAACGCCAGCATGCCGGCGCACAGCCAGGATCCCTGCTTCGCGCACCTGTGACGATGACGTGACCGCCGGATCCGGCGGACTCAGCGCCGCTTCAGGTTAACCGGGCAGAATCCCGCCGATGACGACTACCGCTGGCTCACAACCTTCCCGACGTGCGTTCAAAGGTCCCCGGGCGATCATTGCCGTCCTCGCCGCGATACTGGTGTTGGTGCTGGCCGGCTTGGTCGGTGCCGAACTCTACGCGCGGCACCGAGCCGCCAGCCTGGTCGCCGACGCGGTGCAATGCGAGGTGCGCGACACCGCCCGGGTGTCGTTCAGCACCACGCCCCCAGTGCTGGCGCAATACCTCAGCGGCCATTACCAGAACATTTCCGTGCAGACCGCGGGTCACCAGGTGCGCGACGCCAAGGGCATGACAATCGATCTGGATATCCGCGATGTCCGGCTGCAGCACAGCGGGGACTCCAAGGGCACTATCGGCTCGCTGGACGGCGCCATCACCTGGTCTTCAGACGGCATCAAGCAGTCGATCCAGGACGCCATTCCGATGCTCGGCAACATCATCACCGGCAGCGTCACCACCAACCCCGGTGACGGCACCGTGGAACTTCAAGGCCTGTTGGACAGCACCACCGTCAAACCGCAGATCGTCGACAACGGGCTGTCGCTCCAGTTAGTCAGCCTGTCCGCGCTGGGACGTCGGCTACCGACGGACCACCTGCAACACAGCCTGGACGAGCTCACCGCGCACGCGACGAAGAACTACCCGCTGGCCATGCACGCCGACAGTGTGCAGGTCACCGACAACGGCGTGGTGACCAAGTTTTCGTCGCAGAACGCCAACATCCCGGCCGGCGGCACGAATCCCTGCTTCGCCGACCTGTAAGGACCACCGAGAACCGTCGGGCGGCCAGATCGTCCGGGGCGCTCCGCCGGAGGCCGCAGTTCTGCAGGCCCATTTCGCGGTTTTTCTAAGCCCTGCCGCCCTATTGAGCACTTAGTTTTTTCTACGCTAAAATTCACCCACTACTGGCCGGTGCTTGACTTAGGACTCGCCATGCAGACCTCACTTCGCTTCTGCTCAACCGCCGGCGTCGCCCTGCTCGGTGCCGGCCTCGTCATGGCCACCCCGGTGGTATCGCCGCCGACCGGTGTCCGGCCTGTCGCGGTGCAACTCACCGCCGACGGCTATGTCGTCGACTCCCCCAACGACCTGGTGGGGTTGGTGGTCGGTGGCACCGGGACGCCGATACCGCCGGAAAGCTATGTAGCGACGGCGAACGAGCTCTACATCCAGCGTATTTTGCCCGGCGCGACGTCGGTGGGCGTGTTCACCCCCGAAGGAGGGTCGCCCATCTACACCGGTGTCAAAAGCTTGCCGTTCGACACCTCGTTCGCGCAGGGGACGACCATGCTGGACACCTATATCACCGACAACGTCGATGCCGGCAACACCGTCGCCGTGTCCGGGGTATCCCAGAGCTCCACGATCTCGAGCTTCGTCATGAGCGACCTGCAAAAAGCGGGTATCCCGGCGGACGCCGTCAAGTTCTTCTTGGTGGGCGACCCGAGCAATCCCGATGGTGGTCTACTGGAACGCTTCAACATCCCAGCCGACAGCCACCCGTCCATCCCGAGCATCGGCATCACATTCAGCGGCGCGACTCCACCGGACACCATCTACGACACCTCGATCTACTCGCTCGAGTATGACGGGTTTGCCGACTTCCCCAAGTACCCGATCAATTTCCTGGCCGACCTGAACGCCTTTTTGGGCATTCAGACCGTGCACCCGCTGTATGCGACCCTGACGCCCGAAGACTACGACAACGCCATTGCGTTGCATCCCACCGCTGATTACACCGGTGTCACCGACTATTACCTGATTCCGCACAGCGCGCCGCTGGTCGATTTGGTCGGCGCACTGTTCGGCAAGCCGGTCGCCGATCTGGTCGGGCCGGTGCTCACCCAGCTGATCAACCTCGGCTACGACAATCCCGACAACGACGGCTGGGACGTCGGCCAGCCCAACGTGCCCACACCACTGGGGCTCTTCCCGTCCATGGACCAGATCATGACGGCGATCAACAACATGGGGCCGGCCACCGAAGCAGGTATTCGGGCTTTCATCACCGACCTGTCACACCCGTCGGCGTCGGATGCGCCAGCGTGGTTCACCGACCTGATGGCCGGCGGCGGGGCGTCATCGGCGGATACCGCGACGGACCCCGCGTCGTTAACCGACATCGTCAACGCGCTGACCGGGGCGTTCGCCCAGGCGTATTCGATCCTGCTGCCGACGGCCGATATCGCTACCGCGCTGACGGTCACGCTGCCGACCTACGACATCGCCTTGTTCATGGACAACCTGGCTGACCCGCTCAACGCGATCGGTCTGCCGGTCGCGGCCAACACCGGGCTGATTACCCTGGCTGCCGGCATCGAGTTCATGGTCATCGAGGAGACGATGCAGTCCATCATGAAAGACCTATCCGGGCTCTTCTAAGCGACGGCGGGCAGGGCGAGTTACCCGCGGCCGCGCCCAGGCCAGACAATCGCTGCTGGTACGCGGCCCGTGCAACACTTTGCTGGAGTCGGGCTAAACCTGTTCGCCGGCAATGCCGAGCCGTGCTGTGCGGAGCGGCAAACGGGCAGGCATTTCTTGTTTCCACCGTGCCGGCTGGCGACTCGAGCGCCGCTTAGATCCCGTCAAGCACTGCCCGGGTGGCGGACAGCCCGAGCCGGGTGGCGCCGGCCTCGATCATCGCCAATGCCTCGTCCGTACTGCGGATCCCGCCGCTGGCCTTGATCCCGAGCCGACCGCCGACCGCATCCGCCATCAGCTCAACGGCTTGGACCGACGCCCCGCCAGCCGGATGGAACCCGGTGGAGGTCTTGACGAAATCGGCTCCGGCCTGCTCGGCGGCACGGCACGCGCCGATCAGGGCGCGTTCGCCATCCTCGGGGCCCAAGCTCAGCAACACCGCCGATTCCACGATCACCTTGAGCACCGCGTTGGGCACGGCTGCCCGCACCGCAGTGATGTCGCAGCGCACCACGGACAGGTCCGCGGCCAGCGCCGCGCCCACGTCGATGACCATGTCGATCTCAGCGGCGCCGGCCGCCACCGCCAACGCCGCCTCTTGCGCCTTGACCAGGGAAAGATGCTTCCCCGAGGGGAAGCCGGCAACGGCGGCGATCCGAACCGCGGTGGGGCCGGCCGCGGCCGCCACCCGCACCATCGACGGTGACACGCACACCGTGCCGACGCCGAGTTCGACAGCCTCAGCCACCAGGGCGGTCACCTGGGCTGCGGTGACTTCGGGCTTAAGCAAGGTGTGGTCGATGAGCGCAGCCAGCTGCGCGCGCGTGGGCCGGGTGCTCGCCATCGGCATCAGAAGCTTTCTTCCCGACCGCCGGGATTGCACCCGGACTCCAGCATCGTCGCTTCGTCGACGACCGGACGCCACGGCTCCAGGTTCCAGCTGGCCTTGCCGGGTTCGGCGAACTCGGCGTATTGCCAGTGACAGAGGAACTGCTCGCGCATCCCGGGGGTGTCGGCATCCGGGGCGCCGGCCAGCACCTCACGCCAGGCGGTGTCTCCCTGCCCGCCGCCGTCCAGCCGGCCCGCCACCGCTCTACCAACGGGTGTGAGGTAGACGCGCAGGCTGGGCAAGTCGCCCCGGTACGCCCATTCGGTGTGATCCACCAACAGTGCGGTGTCCGGCTGCGCGGCCGTCGGCGTACCGGTCAGCATGCCGATCAACACCGCTGAAGAGATGATGACCTGGGTGCGCATCCCGCCTAGCGCGACTTACCTTGAATCTCAAGCAGTCTGGGGCGCACATCAACCAGGTAGACGCCTGCCGCGCAGGCGGCAATGGCCATCCCGAGCACACCAAGCAGCAGCCCCAGCAGCGCGCCGGCGCCCAGGATGGTCAGCCATACCGGCTTGGTCAGCTTCTCGGTCGCGGTGTAGGCATCCGGCCGTTGCATCGCCGCGTGCACGAAGGCGTACACCGCCATCGCGAAGACCATCATCTGCAAAACGAACAGGACGGTACCCACCAGGTTTTGAGCCATCACGGAAGTAAGCCTATGCGGGCGCCGTCCCGAACGTCGACTGAAGGTCTACTTCTGGGTGACCTTCTTGGCCGGAGCCTTCTTGGTGGCCTTCTTAGCCGGCGCCTTCTTCGCCGAAGCCTTCTTGGCCGGGGCCTGCTTGGCCGGCGCCTTCTTCGCCGGGTCCTTCTTGGGCAGTTCGATGCCGACCAGTTTGGCGGCACGCTCACCGACTGCGCGGGTCTGCGACGCGACGTTGCCCAACGCCTCCTGGGTCAACTCCACAGCCTGGTCTACGTAGTCCTCGGCCCGCGCCGACGCGTCGTCGAACCCGGACTGGTTACGCAACCGCTCCAGCGCCGCCTCGCCGCGCTGCACAAGTTCGTTGTAGCGGTGAGTAGCAGCGTCGACATAGCCCTCGGCGGCTTTGCGCAGCTCGTCGGCGGTGAACCGCTCGCGCAGCTCGGCGAACTGCTCGGGCAGATCCTCCTGCAACTTGGCCAGCCGGGCGCGGCTCTCCTCGACCCGGCTGCTGGCGTCACCGCGGGCCTCTTCGGCACGCTCGCGCATGTTGGTGACCAGGTCGGTCACGGTTGCCAGCGCCAGGTCGGCGGCGCCCAGTGCGGCGAGCAGCGGGGCCCTCAGGTCGTCGATGGTTTGGTTTTCAGCCATGGTGCTTCCTTTCGTGTTGGTTTCCGGTTGAGTTTTGGTACGTGTCGGATCAGACCGGCGTCATCCCCTCACGGGCAGCTTCGTTCTGCTGGACGAACGACGAGTAGATGTCGAGCAGAACCTGTCGTTGTCGCTCGGTGATCGCCATGTCGGCAATGATGGCGTCTCGCACCTCGCTTTTCGCACCGGGCTCGAGAATCCCGGCTCGAACGTAGAGAACTTCGGCGGAGACCCGCAGTGCCTTGGCGATCTGGTTGAGCACGTCCGCAGACGGCTTCCGCAATCCGCGCTCGATCTGGCTGAGATACGGGTTGCTGACACCGGCCTTATCGGCCAACTGCCGCACTGACACCTGCGCCGCTTCCCGCTGCGCCCTGATGAAGCTGCCGATATCCGACGCCGCGGTGGACATCACCGTGGCTAGTTTGTCTTCCGGCGACACGATTGACCTCCGTACGTCGAATTGCCGATGTCGGCCGTCACTACACTACTGCAAAGTGCTTGCTTTTGCAAGCACTTTGCAAGCAGTCGTTCGCGCAGGTCAAAACATCAAGTGCGCGATCGTGTAGATGACCAGCCCGGCCAGCGCACCAATGACGGTGCCGTTGATCCGGATGAACTGCAGATCGCGGCCGACGTGCAGTTCGATGCGCCGGCTGGCCTCGGCGGCGTCCCAGCGCTCGATGGTTTCGGTGATGATCGCCGTGATCTCCACCCCGTACTGGGCGACCAGCCGCTTGGCGGCCCGCACCAGCCAGTTGTCCACTTTGTCGCGCAGGTCGGCGTCGTCGCGCAACGCTTCGCCGATCTGCACCACGGCGGCGGTGACCCGGGTGCGCAGCGCGCCGGCCGGGTCGTCCAGGCCGTCTGGGCCCTCGAGAACCAGACGCTTGAGGGTTGCCCACGCTGTCGCCGCGGCCCGGGCGATTTCCTCGCGGGCCATCAACTGCTCTTTGACCACGTCCGCGCGCGCGATCGTCACCGGATCATGCTGGAGGTCGTTGGCGAACTCAAAGAGAAAGCGGGTGGCGCTACGGCGCAGCTCATGGTCGGGGTTGCGACGCACCTTGTCGGTGAAGTCCATCAGTTCGCGATGGATCCGGTCGCCGACCAGGGCGTCGATGAACCGGGGCGACCAGCTGGGCGAGTCCCGCTCGACCACCCGCTGGATCACTTCGCCGGCGTTCAGCGACCACTGGAAAGCCCGGTCGGCGAGCAGCTGGATCAACGCCTCCTGCCGGTGCTCGGCCAGCAGCGTGGCCAGCATCCGGCCGGCCGGTGGACCCCATTGCGGCTCGGCGATGCGCCGGACGATCATCCGATCGATGACATACTCGACTTCCTCGTCGCGCAGCAGTTCCACCAGCACCCGCAGTACGGTCGCGGTTTCGGCGGCCACCCGTTGCGCATGCGCGAGCTCGGACAGCCATTTGCCCAGCCGTCCGGCCACGTCGGCATCGCGCAGCTTGGTCTCCACCACCTGCGGCGACAGGAAATTTTCCCGTACGAAGGTGCCCAGGCCCGCACCGAGCTGATCCTTTTTGCGTTTGATGATCGCGGTGTGCGGAATCGGCACCCCCAGCGGGTGTTTGAACAGCGCGGTAACCGCGAACCAGTCCGCCAGCGCACCGACCATGCCGGCCTCCGCGGCGGCGCCGACGTAACCCACCCACGCCCGCGCCATCCCGTCGACTTGAGCCCATCGGCACAACAGGAAAACCACCGTGGCGCCCAGCAGGAAACTCAGCGCCACCACCTTCATCCGGCGCAACGCAGTCAGCCGCTTGGCGTCGGCTACCGAGTCGGCACCGGCGAAGGATTCCGCCAGTGACTGGGCGTACCCGGCACCGGGTGGGGAGGGTGTTCGACCGGTTCGACGCGCCCGCGCAGGCGCTCGCAGCGCCGGCCCGGCTCGATGTACCACCACACCATCATCCGCCATCGAAATGGGTGCTCGGAAAACAATGCCGGTCCGAGCGGCAGAAGGGGTCCGGCGTTTTCGCCAAGTTACTGTTACCGGTCCGGCGGCACGGCGTCCGGACACCGTAGTATCGAGAAGAACTAGACGAATGGGAATCCTGGATAGTGGCACAACAGACCCGGGCCGGAACCGTCAAGCCGGATGGGCGAAAGCGGCGTTGGCACCAGCACAAGGTGGAGCGCCGCAACGAACTCATTGACGGGACGATCGAGGCGATCCGGCGACGCGGCCGGTTTGTCAGCATGGACGAAATCGCCGGCGAGATCGGCGTGTCCAAGACCGTTTTGTACCGCTACTTCGTCGACAAGAACGATCTGACCACCGCGGTGATGATGCGGTTCGCCCAGATCACGCTGATACCCAACATGGCCGCGGCGCTGTCGTCGAACCTGGAAGGTTTCAGCCTGGTCCGGGAGATCATCCGGGTGTACGTGCAGACCGTGGCGGCCGAACCCGAGCCCTACCGGTTCGTGATGGCCAACAGTTCGGCCAGCAAGA
>CAZPZQ010000081.1:11586-11900 GCA_964590745.1 uncultured Mycobacterium sp.
GCTGCGCCGGCGCATGCAAGAGGTCGGGATGGACACCCGTGGCGTCGAGCCGTGGGCGTACATGATCGTCGGCGGTGTTCAGCTGGCCACCCACTCGTGGCTGTTGGACCCACGGATGAGCTCCGACGACCTGATTGACTACCTGACCATGCTGAGCTGGAGCGCGCTGTGCGGGATCGTCGAAGTGGGCGGGTCGCTGGACAAGTTCAACGCCGGGCCGCACCCGGCGCCGATGCTGCCGTGGCGTCCGCGGCGCGGCGCCGCGGACGACAACGCGGTCAGTGGGGAGCCCGTCGGCATTCAGTAGGTGTAGA
>CAZPZQ010000082.1:0-11898 GCA_964590745.1 uncultured Mycobacterium sp.
AGTTCAAGGGCACCGGTAACGCGGAGCTCAAGCTGGACCGCAAGATCGCCGAGCGGCGGGTGTTCCCGGCGGTGGATGTCAACCCGTCCGGCACCCGCAAGGACGAGTTGCTGCTGTCGCCTGACGAGTTCGCCATCGTGCACAAGCTGCGTCGGCTGCTGTCCGGCCTGGATTCTCACCAGGCCATCGACCTGCTGATGAGCCAACTGCGCAAGACCAAGAACAATTACGAGTTCTTGGTGCAGGTGTCCAAGACGACGCCGGGTATGGACAACGACTGAGCCGGCTGCCTGTCCGTGCCGATCAGGACGATTCCCGGGTGAACCGACGCGACGGCCGTGGCCTCTGAGGCGTAAGCGGTGACTCGACGGTACCGAACCCGTAGCGTGGGCCCGCACCGTATGACGCCGATCAGCTCTGCGTAGCCGTGAGCATCCCGGCGACCAGAAACGCCAGTTCCGATGACTGCGGGGCCGTTTAACCGCCAGCCCGCCGAGTGATTGCCGATAGTCGGTGCGCGCGGTCGAAGGACACGTCTACCGGGCCTGTCAGCGCACCGGCGTGCGTACCCGCGACGAATTAGGGACGGTCATCCGCGGGCTTGGTGTCTCAGCCGGCCGCGCGAGGCGGTGAGCACTCCGTGCCCCGGGCGATGCGCTTGCCACCGTGGCGGGAATGCGCCCGATCATCCCGGCGTTTGGGGTGCTGTGTGCTGACCTGGCATAATGGACCGGCAATCGCCCACGCATGTCGGGCGCCTCGAGGTTCCGGTTCACGCCCGACACCAAGTCGGGCGACCCGGCGACCAGCGACCGAAGAGGACTCATGAAAACTGGTATTCATCCTGCCTACGGCGAGACCACCGTGGTCTGCAGCTGTGGCAACAGTTTCACCACGCGGAGCACCAAGCAGAGCGGCCACATCGTGGTGGAAGTCTGCTCGCAGTGTCACCCGTTCTACACCGGCAAGCAGAAAATCCTGGACAGCGGGGGCCGGGTGGCCCGCTTCGAGCGGCGCTACGGAAAGCGCAACGCCGGCACCGACAGCGCCGAAAACGAAGCCCAAACCGGCAAATAGCACCGTCACCGACGCCCGGCGCGGAGATCCGCGGCTGCCGGGCGTCGGCTTGCGTTTGCGGGGAGAGGAGGTGAGATGAGCCGGCTTATGCAACCTATCGAGCTGCTGTTGGCCGAACATGCCGAGCTTGAGCATCAACTCGCCGACCCACAGCTGCACCACGACCCCGCCCAGGCGCGTAAGGTCGGGCGTCGCTTCGCGCAACTGGCGCCCATCATCGCCACGCACCGCAAGCTCAGCTCCGCCCGCGGCGACCTGGCCGCCGCCCGCGAGTTGGCCGCCGATGACGCGTCCTTTGCATCGGAGGTCACCCAGTTGGAAGCCCAGGTCGACGAGCTGAGCTGCCAGCTCGCCGACATGCTCGCCCCCCGCGATCCGCATGACGCCGACGACATCGTGCTGGAAGTGAAATCCGGTGAGGGTGGCGAGGAATCGGCGTTGTTCGCCGCCGACCTGGCGCGGATGTACACCCGCTACGCCGAACGACACGGCTGGGCGGTGACCGTCCTCGACGAAACCACCTCCGACCTCGGCGGCTACAAAGACGCAACGCTGGCGATCAGCAGCAAGGGCGACTCCACCGACGGGGTCTGGTCACGGATGAAGTTCGAAGGCGGAGTGCACCGGGTGCAACGGGTTCCGGTCACCGAGTCCCAGGGTCGGGTGCACACCTCGGCCGCCGGTGTGCTGGTCTACCCCGAACCCGACGAAGTCGGCGAAGTGAAAATCGACGAGTCCGATGTACGAATCGACGTCTACCGCTCCTCGGGCAAGGGCGGCCAAGGGGTCAACACCACCGACTCGGCGGTACGCGTCACCCATCTGCCCACCGGGATCGTCGTCACGTGCCAAAACGAGCGGTCACAGCTGCAGAACAAAACCCGCGCCCTGCAGGTGCTGGCGGCCCGATTGCAGGCCATGGCCGAAGAGCAGGCGCTGGCCGATGCCTCGGCCGACCGGGCCAGCCAGATCCGCACCGTGGACCGCAGCGAGCGGATCCGGACCTACAACTTCCCGGAGAACCGCATCACCGACCACCGCATCGGCTACAAGGCGCACAACCTCGACCAGGTTCTCGACGGCGATCTCGACCCGCTGTTCGATGCGTTGGCCGCCGCCGACAAGCAGGCCCGGCTGCAGCACCGATGACCCTCCTGCGGAATGCGATCGACTCCGCCGCCGCGGTTTTCGCCGCAGCCGGAATCGGCTCGCCACGTTACGACGCCGAGGAGCTGGCCGCATACCTGGCCGGTACCGACCGTGGCCGGCTAATGTTCCTCGGTGTCCCCGACGACGAGTTCTTCACGCGCTACCGCGAGTTGGTCAGCGCGCGCAGCAACCGGGTGCCGCTGCAGCACCTGACCGGAATCGCGGCGTTCGGCGAGCTGACGCTGCAGGTCGGTCCCGGAGTGTTCATCCCGCGACCGGAAACCGAAGCGATGCTGGAATGGGCTATCGCCCAACGGCTTCCGGACGCGCCGGTGATCGTCGACGCCTGCACGGGATCCGGCGCATTGGCGTTGGCAGTTGCGCAGCACTGGCCCGCCGCGCGGGTGATCGGCATCGACGACTCCGATGCGGCGCTACGCTACGCGCGGCGCAACTGCGCCGACACCGCGGTGGAACTGTGCTGCGCCGACGTCACCACGCCGGGCCTGCGGCCCGACCTGGCCGGTCGGGTCGACCTGCTACTGGCCAACCCGCCGTATATCCCCGACGGCGCCGCGCTGGACCCGGAGGTGGCTCGACACGATCCGGCGCATGCCCTGTTCGGCGGGGCGGATGGAATGTCGGTGATCGCTGCGGTCGTCAAACTCGCCGAACGGTGGCTGCGGCCCGGTGGTGTGTTCGGTGTCGAGCACGACGACACGACATCCGCGTTGACAGTCGAATTGGTCACCCGGGCCGGGGTTTTCGACGACGTGGCAGCAAGGCGGGACCTGTCCGGGCGGCCGCGGTTCGTCACCGCCCGCCGGACGGGCCGATCGTGATCTGCGCCGACGACGATGCACAGCGAAGCGACGAGGCGGGAGTGGCGCCGGTGAGCGGCGTGTTCGACTGTGCCGATCCCGATCAGCGTTCGGTCGGCATCGCGGCCGCGATCGACGCCGTCCGCAGCAGTCGGTTGGTGGTGCTGCCCACCGACACTGTGTACGGCATTGGTGCGGATGCGTTCGACAACGCCGCAGTGAGCGCGCTCTTGGCGGCCAAGGACCGTGACCGCGGCATGCCGGTCGGTGTGTTGGTCGGGTCGTGGAACACCATCGAAGGATTGGCGCTCACGGTGCCAGACGCCGCCCGCGAATTGATTCGTGCGTTCTGGCCGGGCGCGCTGAGCCTGGTGGTCACCCAGGCTCCGTCGCTGCACTGGGATCTGGGTGACACCCGCGGCACCGTGATGGTGCGCATGCCGCTCCACCCGGTCGCGATCGAGGTGTTGCGCGCGGTGGGGCCGATGGCGGTATCCAGCGCCAACGTTTCAGGTGGCGCACCCGCGGTCGACGTCGATGAGGCTCGACGCCAGTTCGGCGACCTGGTCGACATCTATCTCGACGGTGGCCCGTCCGCCCGCCAGGCGGCGTCCACGATCGTGGATCTCACCGGACCCGTCCCGCATATTCTGCGGCCGGGACCGGTGAGCGCCGCGGACATCGGTGCGGTACTAGGGTTGGACCCCGATGGGCTGACGGCCTGATCGGCCCTGGACTCGTGCAGGACAGCACGGTCTGGCGATGATGGGCGGCCCGGGAAGGCCAGAAGTGCTGGATCGCTATGCCAGTGGTCTGCTCGCACTGTCCGATTCGCCGTTGAACAAAGGCGCCGGGGTGCCGCTGCGCGAGCTTGCCCTGGTCGGCCTGACCGCCGCGATCGTCACCTACTTCGCCACCGGACCGGTGCGGGTACTGGCCGCCCGGTTGGGTGCGGTGGCCTACCCGCGTGAGCGCGACGTGCACAGCCGGCCGACGCCGCGGATGGGCGGCCTGGCGATGTACGTCGGCGTTATCGCCGCGGTGTTCCTGGCGTCCCAACTACCGGCGCTCACCCGTGGTTTCGTTTATTCCTCGGGCATGCCCGCGGTGGTGGTGGCTGGTGGGGTGATCATGGGGATCGGGCTGATCGACGATCGGTGGGGACTGGACGCACTGACCAAATTCGCCGGCCAGGTCACCGCCGCCAGTGTGCTGGTCACTATGGGGGTGGCCTGGAGTGTGCTGTATATCCCGCTGGGCGGTGTCGGAACCGTGGTCTTGGACCAGGTTTCGTCGATTCTGCTCACGCTGGCGCTGACCGTGTCGATCGTCAACGCGATGAACTTTGTCGACGGCCTCGACGGGCTGGCGGCCGGACTCGGCTTGATCACCGCGTTGGCGATCTGCATCTTCTCCGTCGGTCTACTGCGCGACCACGGCGGCGACGTGCTGTTCTATCCGCCGGCGGTGATCTCCGTAGTGCTGGCCGGGGCATGTCTGGGCTTTCTACCGCACAACTTTCACCCGGCCAAGATCTTCATGGGTGACTCCGGGTCGATGCTGATCGGCCTGATGCTGGCCGCCGCCTCCACCACCGCCGCCGGCCCGATCTCGCAGAGTGCTTACGGCGTTCGCGACGTTTTCGCCCTGCTATCACCGTTCCTATTAGTCGTTGCGGTGATGCTGGTGCCGGCGCTGGATCTGGCGCTGGCGATCATCCGACGCACCCGGGCCGGCCTCAGCCCATTCAGCCCGGACAAGATGCATCTGCACCACCGGCTGCTGCAGATCGGCCACTCGCATCGACGGGTGGTGCTGCTGATCTATCTGTGGGTCGCGATCGTCGCGTTCGGTACCGCCGGCACCATCTTCTTCGACCCCCGTTACACCGGAGTGGTCATGCTGGGCGCACTCGTGGTCGCCATCGTGGTGACCGTCATCCCGCTGGCGCGTAACCGCGACAGCCTCTACGACGACACGTAGTAACGACCGCTACAATGTGGTAGCAGGTGGTTTCGTTGCGTCTTTTGCCATCCGATACGCTCTGCGGGGCACGCAGAAATCCTGGCAGCGGCGCCCGGAAACGCGAGATTGGGGTGAGGCGGTGACAACACCAGCGCAGGACGCGCCGTTGGTGTTGCCATCAGTGGTGTTCCGGCCGGTCCGGCTACTCATCATCTGCACCGCCTTGACCGCGGGCGTCATGGTCGCAGCCGATCGACTCGGCCAATTGACGCTCGGGGCGTTCTTCGGGCTGGGATTGCTGCTCGGTCTGATCAACGCGCTGCTGGTGCGCCGTTCGGTACAGTCGATCACCGCCGAAAGCCATCCGCTGAAATCCAAGATGGCGCTGAACTCGGCGACCCGGTTGCTCGTCATCACCGTCATCGGCTTGGTGATCGCCTACCTGTTCCGGCCGCAGGGCTTGGGTGTGCTGGTCGGCCTGGCCGTATTCGAGGTGTTGCTGGTGGTCAACACCGCCCTGCCGGTAGTGCAGAAGCTGCGCCGGTTGGCGGCAGCGACCAGCTCCGACACTGGAGCGGATCCCGGCGAAGAAGGGACGGCACGGCGGCAATGATCGAGACCACCCTGGCCGAAGCCGCGATCGAGGTCGGCGAGCACCACACCGCCGTCTGGCCGCTCGTGGGCACCGTCAACACCGACACCATCTTGTCGTCGGTGATCGCCGGCGTGATCGTGATCGCGTTGGCTTTCTTCTTGCGAGCCAAAGTGACCTCGACCGGCGTGCCCGGCGGTGTCCAGTTGTTCTTTGAAGCGGTCACGGTCGGGATGCGCAACCAGATCGAGAGTGCGATCGGCATGCGGATCGCCCCATTCGTGCTGCCGCTCGCGGTCGCGATCTTCGTCTACATCCTGATCTCCAACTGGCTGTCAGTGCTGCCGCTGCAATACACCGACGCGCAGGGACACACCACCGAACTGCTCTCTTCGGCAGCCGCCGACATCAACTACGTGCTGGCGTTGGCGCTGTTCGTGTTCCTCTGTTATCACCTGGCCGGCTTCTGGCGACGCGGACTGCTCGGCCACCCCTTCCGGGTGCTCAAAGGTCACATCGCGTTCATGGCCCCGTTCAACCTAGTCGAAGAGGTTGCCAAACCGGTTTCACTGGCGTTGCGACTCTTCGGCAACATCTTCGCGGGCGGCATCCTGGTCGCACTGATCGCACTGTTTCCGGCGTACGTGTTGTGGGCGCCCAACGCGATATGGAAGGCGTTCGACCTGTTCGTCGGACTGATCCAGGCGTTCATCTTCGCACTGCTGACCATCCTGTACTTCGCCCAGGCGATGGAGCTGGAAGAGCATGCCGAGCACGAGTAAGCCGACAGCACAAACCAGAACCTGGTAGACGGCTACCAGCTAGCAAGGAGGAAATCGAAAATGGACCCCACTATCGCGGCCGGCGCCCTCATCGGCGGTGGACTAATCCTGGGCGGCGGCGCGGTCGGAGCGGCGATTGGGGACGGCATCGCCGGCAACGCGCTGATTCTGGGCGTGGCCAGGCAGCCCGAAGCGCAGGGCCGGCTGTTCGTTCCGTTCTTCATCACGGTCGGATTGGTGGAGGCCATGTACTTCATCAACCTGGCGTTCATGGCGTTGTTCGTCTTCGCCAACCCGCTGGGCTAATTGACTGGTATGGGTGAGATGAGCCGCGTCGGCGACGATCTACCACGCAGCGGTGCGCGGATGCCACCTGCATCCGGGAAGGGACGACATTGATGAACGCCGCCGTCTCGACTGTGCATCAGCTCGCCGAGGCAGCCGAGGGGGCCGGCGGTAACAACTTCCTGCTCCCGAACGGCACCTTCTTCGTCGTGCTGTTCATCTTTCTGGTGGTCCTCGCCGTCATCAGCGTCTTCGTGGTGCCGCCGATCATGAAGGTGCTGCGTGAACGGGAGAATATGGTCACCCGGACCATGTCGGACAACAAGCAGTCGGCCGAGCAGTTTGCCGCCGCCGAGGCCGACTATGAGAAGCGGATGGCCGCAGCGCGGGTGGAAGCGTCGACGGCTCGTGACGACGCCCGCGCCGAGGGCCGGCGGATCCTCGAGGAGCTGCGCTCTCGCGCTGACGCCGAGGTGGCGTCGGCGTTGCAGGGGGCTACTGAGCGACTCAAGCAGGAAGGCGATGCGCTGGCCGACGATCTACGCGCCCGGGTGGAGACGCTGTCGACTACCTTGGCGAGCAGGATCCTCGGCGTCTCAGTGGACTCGGCGAGTTCGGCGCCCCTCACGTCAGGGACTTCGGGGCGGTAGCGCAGATGTCGACATTCATCGGGCAACTGGTTGGTTTCGCGATCATCGTGTGGATCGTGGTGCGGTTTGTCGTGCCGCCGGTGCGCCGGCTGATGGCTGACCAACAGGAGGCGGTACGCGAGCAGTTGAAGGACGCGGCGGCCGCCACCGAGCGGCTCGCTCAGGCGAGCCAAGCACACGCCAAGGCCGTCGCCGACGCCAAGGTAGAAGCACAACGGGTCACCGAAGAAGCGCAGGCCGATGCCGAACGCATCACCGAGCAGTTGCGCGCCCAAGCCGAGGTCGAGGTGCAACGCATCAAGGCGGCCGGCGATCAGCAAATCGAGTTGATGCGGGCCCAGCTCATCCGGCAGCTCCGCGCCGATCTCGGGGCCGAATCGGTGCGACGCGCCCAAGAACTGGTTCGCGACCACATCGCCGACGCCGCGCGACAGTCCGCGACCGTCGATCGGTTTCTGGACGAGCTGGAGGCCATGACAGCTAAGTCGGCCGACGCAGCCGACACCGACTTCCCGCTGCTGGCCCGGATGCGCTCGGCCAGCAGGCAGGCGCTACGCGATGTGCTGCAGCGGTTCGACGCGTCGGTCGAAGACCTCGACGGGCAAGGTCTGTCCGGCCTCGCAGGCGACCTGGCCGCGATCGCCAAGTTGCTGCGCGACGAAGCCGTGGTGACCCGGCACCTCACCGTGCCCTCGGAGGATCCCGCCTTCAAGGTGCGGCTGGTACAGCGGCTGTTGACCGGCAGGGTCAGCGATCCGGCACTGGCGCTGATCACGACCGCGGTATCGGCGCGCTGGTCTGCCGACACCGATCTGGTCGACGCCATCGAGCACGTCGCCAGGCAAGCATTGTTGTTGCGTGCCGAGCGCGACGGCCAAGCCGATGAGGTGGAAGACCAGCTGTTCTGGTTCTCCCGCCTGCTCGAAGCGCAGCCGCGCTTGGATGCGCTGCTCGGCGACGACATCGCGCCCGCCCAGGGTCGGATCCAGTTGCTGCGCCGCGTCGTCGAGAGTTCCGGCGCCGGCGTCAACCCGACCGCGATCGCGCTGCTTGTGCAGACCGTCGAGTTGCTGCGCGGCCAGCCGACGCACCAGGCGGTGCTCGACCTGGCCCAGACTGCGGTCGCCCGCCGTGGCGAGGTGGTGGCGCACGTCGGTGCGGCGGCCGAGCTCACTGATGCCCAACGCAGCCGGCTGAACGCGGTCCTGAGCCGGATCTATCGGCATCCGGTGGCCGTGCAGCTGCACGTGGATGCGTCACTGCTGGGCGGATTGGCCATCGCGGTCGGCGACGAGGTGATCGACGGATCACTGTCGTCTCGGCTCGCTGCCGCCAAGGACCAGTTGCCGGACTGAACCACTGTTGACCTCTATCCGTAAACCAAGCAGGAAGACGAAAAACCATGGCAGAGTTGACAATCTCCGCTGACGATATCCGGGGTGCGATCGAGGAGTACGTGGGCTCGTTCTCCGCCGAGAGCACTCGCGAGGAGGTCGGCACCGTCATCGACGCCGGTGATGGCATCGCCCACGTGGAGGGGCTGCCGTCGGTGATGACCCAGGAGTTGCTGGAGTTCCCGGGCGGGGTGCTGGGCGTGGCGCTCAACCTCGACGAGCACAGCGTCGGCACGGTGATTCTCGGCGACTTCGAGAACATCGAAGAGGGCCAGCAGGTCAAACGCACCGGCGAAGTGCTGTCCGTGCCGGTCGGTGACGGGTTTTTGGGCCGGGTGGTCAACCCGCTCGGCCAGCCGATCGACGCCCGCGGTGACATCGATTCGGAAACCCACCGGCCGCTGGAGATCCAGGCCCCATCGGTGGTGCAACGCCAGGGTGTGAAGGAACCGCTGCAGACCGGCATCAAAGCCATCGACTCGATGACTCCGATCGGCCGTGGACAACGACAGCTGATCATCGGCGACCGCAAGACCGGCAAGACCGCGGTCTGCGTGGACACCATCCTCAACCAACGGCAGAACTGGGAAAGCGGTGACCCCAGCCTGCAGGTGCGTTGCGTCTATGTGGCCATCGGGCAGAAGGGCACCACGATCGCCAGCGTGCGCCGTGCCCTCGAAGAGGGCGGCGCGATGGACTACACCACCATCGTCGCAGCACCGGCGTCTGACTCAGCCGGCTTCAAGTGGCTTGCGCCCTATACCGGTTCGGCTATCGCCCAGCACTGGATGTACGACGGCAAGCATGTTCTGATCGTTTTCGATGACTTGACCAAGCAGGCCGAGGCATACCGGGCGATCTCCCTGCTGCTGCGGCGCCCGCCGGGCCGGGAAGCTTACCCCGGCGACGTGTTCTACCTGCATTCGCGGCTGTTGGAGCGTTGCGCGAAGCTCTCCGACGAACTCGGCGGCGGTTCGCTGACCGGCCTGCCGATCATCGAGACCAAGGCCAACGACATTTCCGCCTACATCCCGACCAACGTCATCTCGATCACCGACGGTCAGTGCTTCCTGGAGACCGACCTGTTCAACCAGGGTGTGCGTCCGGCCATCAACGTCGGGGTGTCGGTCTCCCGGGTTGGCGGCGCAGCGCAGATCAAGGCAATGAAAGAAGTGGCCGGAAGTCTCCGGTTGGACCTGTCGCAGTACCGCGAGCTGGAGGCGTTCGCGGCGTTCGCCTCCGATCTGGACGCCACCTCCAAAGCCCAACTGGAGCGCGGCGCCCGGCTGGTCGAACTGCTCAAACAGCCGCAATATCAACCGATGCCGGTCGAAGAACAGGTGGTCTCGATTTTCCTGGGCACCGGGGGCTATCTGGATTCGGTTCCGGTCGAAGATGTCAGCCGGTTTGAAACCGAGTTCCTGGACCACGTTCGGGCCACCGAGAGTGCGATCCTGACCGACATCGCCGAATCCCAGAAACTGTCCGAGGAGACCAGCGAGAAACTCGTCGAGGCCATCAATCACTTCAAGAAGGGCTTCGCCGCGACCGGCGGCGGCTCGGTAGTACCGGAAGAGCACGTCGAGGCCCTCGACGAAGAAAAGCTGGGCAAGGAGGCGGTGCAGGTCCGCAAGGCGCCACCGCCGAAGAGGAAGTAGCTGGATCTGAGATGGCTGCCACACTTCGTGAACTGCGCGGGCGTATTCGCTCCGCTGGGTCGATCAAGAAGATCACCAAGGCGCAGGAACTCATCGCCACTTCGCGCATCGGCAGGGCGCAGGCCCGGCTGGCCGCCGCTCGCCCCTACACACTGGAGATCACCCGGCTGCTGACCATCCTGGCCGCCGAAGCCGCCCTCGACCATCCCTTGCTAGTGGAGCGTCCCGAGCCCAAACGGGCTGGCGTCCTGGTGGTGTCATCGGATCGCGGTCTTTGCGGTGCATACAACGCGAACGTGCTCCGGCGCGCCGAAGAGCTGTTCTCGCTGCTGCGCGAGGAGGGTAAAACGCCGGTGGTCTACAGCGTCGGCCGTAAGGCGTTGGGTTACTACACGTTCCGGAATTGGGACATCGCCGAATCGTGGACCGGCTTTTCCGAGCAACCCACCTACGAGAACGTCGCGGCGATCGCCTCGACCCTGGTGCAGGCCTTCCTCACCGGCACCGACGGGCTTGACGGTCAGGAGACCACATCCGGTGTGGACGAGTTGCACATCGTCTATACCGAATTCAAATCGATGCTGTCGCAGACAGCCGTGGCGCATCGGATCGCACCGATGGTGGTCGAGTACGTCGGCGAAGAAGCTGGGCTGCGGACGCTGTACTCGTTCGAGCCCGATGCCACCACCCTGTTCGAGGCGTTACTGCCGCAGTACATATCCAACCGGATATTCGAGGCGCTGCTTGAGGCCGCAGCATCCGAACTGGCTTCGCGACAGCGGGCGATGAAATCGGCCACCGACAACGCCGACGATCTGATCAAGGCTCTCACGCTGGAGGCCAACCGCGAGCGGCAGGCCCAGATCACCCAAGAAATCAGCGAGATCGTCGGCGGCGCAAACGCGCTCGCCGACGCCAGGTAGCACCGGTAAGAAAGCGAAAAGAGATGACTGTTACTGCTGAAGAAACCCGGGAATCGACCGGAAGCGACACCAACGGTCGGGTGGTGCGGGTCACCGGGCCGGTGGTCGACGTCGAGTTCCCGCGCGGTGCCGTCCCGGATTTGTTCAACGCGTTACACGCCGATGTGACGTTCGAGGAACTGGCGAAGACTTTGACACTGGAAGTCGCTCAGCACCTCGGTGACAACCTGGTCCGCTGCATCTCGATGCAGCCCACCGACGGGCTGGTCCGCGGTGTCGAGGTGATCGACACCGGTGCTGCGATCTCGGTGCCGGTAGGCGACGGCGTCAAGGGTCACGTGTTCAACGCGCTGGGACATTGCCTGGACCAGCCCGGCTACGGAGAAGACTTCGAGCACTGGGGGATTCACCGTAAGCCACCGGCATTCGACGAACTCGAGCCGCGCACCGAAATGCTGGAGACCGGCTTGAAGGTGGTCGACCTGCTCACTCCGTACGTGCGCGGCGGCAAGATCGCGCTGTTCGGCGGCGCCGGTGTGGGTAAGACGGTGCTGATCCAGGAGATGATCAACCGGATCGCCCGCAACTTCGGCGGCACCTCG
>CAZPZQ010000083.1:0-11701 GCA_964590745.1 uncultured Mycobacterium sp.
CACCGGCGCCGCGCTGCGCTGGTACTCGGTGACTACGTCCGGACCGGACGCCGGCCGCATCGATCTGAGTTCCCTGGATCTCGACGAGCGGGTGAAAGTTGTTGCATTCACCCATCATTCGAACGTCACCGGCGCGCTGACGCCGGTAGCCGAACTGGTGGCCGGGGCCAAATCGGTGGGGGCGCTGACGGTTCTCGACGCCTGCCAGTCGGTGCCGCACCGGCCGGTGGACCTGCATGCGCTCGGCGTCGACTTCGCCGGGTTCTCCGGGCACAAGATGCTGGGCCCGACCGGGATCGGCGTCCTGTACGGCCGCCGCGACCTGCTGGCCACGCTGCCGCCGTTCCTCACCGGCGGCTCGATGATCGAGACGGTGACGATGGCGGAAAGCAGTTACGCGCCGCCGCCGCAGCGCTTCGAGGCGGGCACCCCGATGACTTCCCAAGTGGTGGGCCTCGCAGCGGCGGCGCGCTATCTCGCCGCGATCGGGATGGACGCCGTGGAGGCCCACGAACGCGACTTGGTGGCGGCGGCGCTGGACGGCCTGTCCGGCGTGCCCGGGGTGCACATCGTCGGACCGACGTCGATGACCGACCGCGGGTCGCCGGTATCGTTCGTTGTCGACGGCGTGCACGCCCATGACGTCGGCCAGGTCCTCGACGACGACGGGGTGGCGGTACGAGTGGGCCACCACTGCACGATGCCGCTGCACCGCCGGTTCAACGTGGCGGCCACCGCACGAGCATCGTTTGCGGTGTACAACACGTTCGCCGAGGTCGACCGCTTGGTGGCCGGCATACGGCGAGCCCAGGATTTCTTCGGCGGAGCGTGATCGGCTGATGCGGCTGGAACAGTTCTACCAGGAAGTGATCCTCGATCACTACAAGCACCCGCAGCACCGCGGTCTGCGGGAACCGTTCGGCGCACAGGTGTACCACGTGAACCCCACCTGCGGCGACGAGATCACCTTGCGGGTGACGGTGAGCGACGACGGTGACCGAATCGCCGATGTCTCCTACGACGGGCAGGGCTGCTCGATCAGCCAGGCGTCGACCTCGGTGTTGGCCACCCAGATGATCGGACTGCGGGTGCCGCAGGCGATGGAAACCTTCGACGCGTTTCATGAAATGGTGTCCTCACGCGGCACGGTGGACGGTGACGAGGAGGTACTCGGCGATGGGATCGCCTTCGCCGGAGTGGCCAAATACCCGGCCCGGGTGAAATGCGCCCTGCTGGGCTGGATGGCGTTCAAGGACGCGTTGGCGCAGGCATTGGCAGCCGAGCCGGCGACTGCATCGGTACTGGTTTCGGCCGGTACGGAAGGACACGCGCTGGCGCCTGCCAGCGCGGCAACCCAGGCACCGACGGAGTCCGGTGCCGGATCAACTATGGAGATGGATCGATGAGCGAAACCACCGCAGCGCATGACGAGCTGCTCGCCGAGGTCGACGAGGCGATGCATGACGTCATCGACCCGGAAATCGGAATCAATGTGATGGACCTGGGTCTGGTATACGACCTCGATGTTCGGCAAGGTGACGAAGGTCCGGTGGCCGTGATCAACATGACCCTGACGTCTCCGGCCTGCCCGCTGCAGGACATGATCTACGACCAGGTACAAAACGCGACGGTCGGCAGCGGTCTGGTCGCCGAACTGGATTTGACCTGGGTCTGGGACCCGCCATGGGGACCGGACAAGATCACCGACGACGGGCGCGAGATGATGCGCGCCGTCGGCTTCACCGTCTGAGCGCGCCGGGACGCACGTGTTTTGGCTGTGCCGGACATGCGGCGTCGAACACGCCCGGGCGACCGGTGTCTGCGCGATCTGCGCTGATGAACGGCAATGGGTGCCCCGCGAGGGCCAGCTGTGGGCGACGCTCGATGAATTGGCCCGCGAGGGGATGCGCTCCAGCGTCACCGCGATCGAGGACGGGCTGGTCGGGTTAGGGAGCAACCCGGGTCTCGGCATCGGGCAGCTGGGCAAGTTGGTGTGTTGCTCGGAGGGCAACGTGCTCTGGGACCCACCGGGGTTCCTCGATGATGCGGCGGTGGCCGCGGTGGCGGAACGTGGCCCGGTCGTCGGGATCGTGGCGAGTCATCCGCATATGTTCGGTGCCCAGGTGGAATGGAGCCACCGGCTGGGCGGCGTGCCGGTCTATGTGAATGCCACCGATGCCGAATGGGTGATGCGGCCGGACCCGGTGATCATCCAGTGGTCGGATGCCTTGCAGCTAACCCCGACCTTGTCGGTGGTGCGGGTCGGCGGTCACTTTCCCGGTAGCGCCGTTGCGTGCTGGGTCGACGGCGCCGACGGCCGGGGCGTGCTGCTGGTCGGGGACACCATCTTCCCCAACCCGGACCGCCGCACCGTCAGTTTCCTGCGCAGCTACCCCAACCGGCTGCCACTGTCGGCTGCGGTGGTGCAGCGGATGGCTGACACGCTGGCCACGCTACGGTTCGACCGCATCTACGGGTTGTTCACCAACGCCATCGAAGCCGATGGTGCCGCCGCGGTGCAGTCGTCAGCGGCGCGCCACATCGCCTGGGTGCGGGGTGACTACGACCACCTGACCTGAGCACCGCCTCGCCTAGGGCGCGGTTGGCTGCGGGCAGTTGCCGTCGTTGGACGCCCAGACGACGACTTTGGCCGCCTGCAGCACGCCGCTGCTTTGGCTGGCGCCCCGCGCCACGGCACACTTACCCTGTGTGATCGCCTGGATACCGGACGCCACCCGCTTGCGGTAGTGGGTCGCGTCGGTGACTGTGACCGTCGCGTTTCCGCTGCCGTCCGCGCGGGTGACGGTGACGGTATTACCGGCAACCGAATTGACGACACCGCGGATGTGGTGCTGGGCCGGCTGGGGTGCGGGCGGACTTGAGGCGGGCCGCTGCGGGCATTTGCCGTCGACCGTGGGGCTGACCGTCACCCATTTTGCGGTGATCGCACCGCTGTCGGCCGGGGCGCTGTCGGGGGTGGGGCCAGCCTTGACGCAACTGCCGACGGTAACGTCGCTCAGTTGGGCTGGAACGGCCTCACTGATGGTTGTGGACTCGGTGACTTCGACGGTGGTACTCCCGCTGGACTGGGCGACCTCGAATGTGTTGCCCGTTACCGATGTGATCGGCCCGATGACCCGGTCGCCTTGGGCGGATGCCGGCGCCGGCCAGGACAGTGCGGCGGCGACCAGTGTGGCGGCCGCGGTGGTCGCGAGAAGCGCCAGTCGAGGAGTGAGCGACAGGGCAGACATCAACATGCTCCGATCATGGACGAACGCTGTTCATAGCCATTACTACCGTCTGCGGTGGATTTATCAACCTGTTTTTGTCCCGCTGTGCGCCGGCCGTGCAAATCGCCCGCTTCCAAGCCGGGCTGCCGCCCGGGAACAGCCCGGCCATTCCCGGCGTTGGGGCAGTCATGGCTACTCAAGACCTCACCGCAGCACAATTCAACGAGACCATTACCGAAAACGAGATCGTGTTGGTCGACTTCTGGGCGTCGTGGTGCGGGCCCTGTCGCTCATTCGCACCAACTTTTGCGGCATCGGCGGAAAAACACCCTGACATTGTCTTCGCCAAGGTCGACACCGAGGCCGAACAGCAACTGGCGGCCGCCGCCGAGATCCGGTCGATCCCCACACTGATGGCGTTCAAAAAGGGCAAGCTGGTGTTCAACCAAGCCGGCGCGCTACCTCCGGCGGCGCTGGAGGACCTGGTTCAGCAGGTCAGGGACTTGGACATCGACGCCGCACTGGCTCAAGAAGCTGCCCGGGCCAAATCCGAGCAGGAGTAAGACCCCGCCGGTAGCAGGTGGGCTTAGGCGATAGCGTGCTAGCCGTGACTGCCGGATCTGGATTCGTCCTCGTAGACCGCCCGCGGCACGACGTCGCTCTGATCACCCTGAATCGGCCCGAGCGGATGAATTCCATGGCGTTCGACGTCATGGTGCCGCTCAAGGCGGTGTTGCAGCAGGTCAGCTACGACAACTCGGTGCGAGCGGTGGTATTGACCGGGGCGGGCGATGGCTTCTCGTCCGGTGCCGACCACAAATCCGCTGGTCCGGTACCCCACGTCGAGGGATTGACAAAGCCCAGCTACGGCCTGAGATCGATGGAGTTGCTCGACGACGTCATTCTTGCGATGCGTCGGCTGCACCAGCCGGTGATCGCCGCGGTGAACGGCGCAGCGATCGGCGGTGGACTGTGCCTGGCCTTGGCCGCCGACATCCGGGTCGCCGCATCGGCTGCGTATTTTCGAGCGGCCGGCGTCAACAACGGACTGACGGCAAGCGAGCTGGGGCTGAGCTACCTGCTACCCCGGGCGATCGGATCTTCTCGCGCCTTCGAGATCATGCTCACCGGACGCGACGTCGATGCCGCCGAAGCCGAGCGGATCGGCCTGGTATCGCGGGTCGTTGACCGGGCAGAGCTGCTGACCGTCTGCTACCAGGTAGCCGAGCGCATTGCCGGGTTCTCTCGACCGGGAGTCGAATTGACCAAGCGCACACTCTGGAGCGGCCTCGACGCCGCTAGCCTGGAGGGGCATATGCAGGCCGAGGGGCTCGGACAACTCTACGTTCGCCTGCTGACCAGTAACTTCGAAGAGGCTGTCGCCGCGCGCGCGGAGAAACGACCGCCGATTTTCACTGACGACAAGTAGTACGGCAAAGGAGCGGCGCTCGTGATCCGCGCTGACGGCGATGAGCTGGGGTACCGGGGAGAGCCCCGCCCGTGATTACCGCAACGGACCTGGAGATCCGCGCCGGACCGCGCACCCTGCTGTCCGCCGCCGGATCGACGCTGCGGGTACAGCCCGGTGACCGCATCGGCCTGGTGGGGCGTAACGGGGCAGGCAAAACCACCACGTTACGCATTCTGGCCGGCGAGCGCGAGCCCTACGCCGGCACCATCACCCGAAGCGAAGAGATCGGCTACCTGCCGCAAGACGCCAAGGAAGGCGACCTCGACGTGGTGGCCCGTGACCGGGTGCTCTCGGCTCGAGGCCTGGACACGCTGCTCGCTGATTTGGAGAAGCAGCAGGTGCTGATGGCTGAGTTGGTCGACGACGCCGCGCGCGACCGGGCCATCCGGCGCTACGGTCAGCTGGAAGAGCGGTTCGCTGCGCTGGGCGGTTACGCGGCGGAAAGCGAGGTTGGCCGGATATGCAGCAGCCTCGGCCTGCCCCAGCGAGTGCTGACCCAACGCCTGCGCACCCTCTCCGGCGGCCAGCGGCGCCGAGTTGAGTTGGCCCGAATCCTGTTCGCTGCCGGCGGCGTCAGCTCAGGGACTGCCACGCTGCTGCTCGACGAGCCGACCAACCATCTCGATGCCGACTCGCTGGGCTGGCTGCGCGAGTTCCTGGCAGCCCACACCGGCGGGCTGGTGTTGGTCAGCCACAACGTCGAGCTGTTGGCCGACGTCGTCAATCGGGTGTGGTTCTTGGATGCGGTGCGCGCCGAGCTGGATATCTACAACATGGGTTGGCAGCGCTACCTGGACACTCGGGCAACCGATGAGCAGCGTCGCCGCCGCGAACGCGCCAACGCTGAACGCAAAGCCACCGCGCTGCGCACCCAAGCCGCCAAGCTGGGCGCGAAGGCAACCAAAGCCGTTGCGGCGCAAAATATGGTGCGCCGTGCCGATCGGATGCTGCTAGCGCTCGACGAGGAACGAACCGCTGAGAAGGTCGCCAGGATCAAGTTCCCCGTCCCGGCGCCGTGCGGCCGTACGCCGCTGACGGCCACCGGGTTGACCAAAACGTACGGGTCGCTGGAAGTGTTTACCGGTGTCGACCTGGCCATCGACCGGGGAGCGCGGGTGGTAGTGCTGGGTCTCAATGGGGCGGGCAAGACCACGCTGCTTCGGATACTGGCCGGCGTTGAGACCGCGGACACCGGCCGGGTCGACCCCGGGCACGGCCTGAAAATCGGTTACTTCGCCCAGGAGCACGACACCCTGGACGGCACCGCGACGGTTTGGCAGAACGCCATACACGCCGCGCACGCCGCCCCGCATCGCTCAGAGCAGGATTTGCGCGGTCTGCTCGGAGCGTTCATGTTCGGCGGTGCGCAACTCGATCAGCCGGCCGGCACCCTGTCCGGCGGGGAGAAGACCCGACTGGCGTTGGCCGGGCTGATGGCGTCGGCGGCGAATCTGCTGCTGCTCGACGAGCCGACCAACAACCTCGACCCGGCGTCGCGGGAGCAGGTGCTCGATGCGTTGCGCAGCTACGCCGGTGCGGTGGTACTGGTGACCCACGACCCGGAGGCTGCCGAGGCGCTCGCGCCGCAGCGGGTTGTGCTGTTGCCCGACGGTACCGAGGACCATTGGTCGGCCGACTACCGCGACCTCATCGAATTGGCTTAGTGCGCCGTTGCCCGTTGCGGGCGTTCGTCACACTCACGGAGCGGCCGCTAATTGGGCCAAATCGACCCGCGGGGAGATTTGGCTTTCTACGCTGAACCACCTAGAGGCCGCGCATATCAGGGGAGGTGCCAATGACCCACCCGAGCAAACCACGTGACCAACTGATGGCCGAGTTGCGTCGCGCATACGAGAGCGGGGCGAGCATCCGCACCCTGGTGGCGTCCACCGGGCGGTCATACGGTTCGGTGCACAGCATGCTGCGCGAGGCGGGTGTGGCGATGCGCAGCCGCGGCGGGCCGAACCACCGGACCCGGGCCCGCCAGCGTTAGACGGGCATTCCGCCCCCCTGCGCACGAATGGCCTGTCTGGTGATGTTCAGTCGAGAGTCGATCACCGGCCGGCACATCCGATTGATAACGTCTTGATAACGTCGTGCACCGTGACGACGCTGCGCGCACCGACCTACATCCCTGGTGAGCTCTGCATCACCGTGGGCCTTGACCCGTCCGCGCCGCCCGACGAGTGCATGGCATTGGTCAAGGCCGATGTAGCAGCGGATGCGATCAGCGCGCCGGCTGCCGACGTACCGGCGCTGCGCGAGGTGGTGCAGCAGGCCAGTGGCGACGGTGTCGATCTCAAGGTCGTGGTGGTTGCCCGCAACCCCGGCATGGACACCGCCTTGCGCGATGTCGCCACCGTGGTCGGCAGCGATTACCCGGATTCGACCGTGCTGGTGCTCAGCCCGTCGTACGTGGGCAGCTACAGCGGCCAGTTCAACCGCGCGAAGTTGGAGGCGGGGGAAGATGTCGCCAAGACCGGTGACCCGGTGGTTTCAGCGAAGAACTTTCTGGACGAACTGAACACCCCCGCCCTGCCGTTCACCGGGTTGACGATCGCGCTGCTGGTCTTGGTTGCCGCGGCTACCGTCTTAACCCGCGTCTTGCAGCAGCGCAGCAAACGGCTGGAACCGCCGGTTCACCACCCACCGCGGTGAGGCCGCGCAGCTCGCACCGCTTTAATCAGGCCAGCTCGTCTGGGTAGGGCCAACTCCGAGGTCACCATCGGATCACAACCAGCTTAATTACCTGATTGTAGTTTGTTACTAATGTTTCCTCTGTGCCTGTAGTGACGTACGGTTCCAATGGCGTCAGTGTTGTTTCGCGGCCCTTCGGGGCCGCCGGAGGCCGGCGCCGTCCGTCCGCGTTGAGCCCGAGGAGATCCGAGTCGAATGAGGCCCGCCAGCTTTGGCCATGCCGCCGGAGTGTCGGTGCTTAGTGCTGCGGTGCTGCTCGGCGCGCCGGGAATCGCCGTGGCGGGGCCGGGACCCAACCCGGACGGCATCGCCGCTCTCATCGCTGACGTCGCCGAGGCCAATCAGCAACTACAGGATCTCGGCGCCGCGATTCAGGCCGAAAAAGAGAGCGTCAACAAAGCGCTGGTCGAGCTCGAGACCGCTCGAGAGAACGCCGCTGCCGCCGCCGACGCCGTCGAGGCGAGCCGGCACGCCGTCACCGCCGCCGACGCCGCGATCGTGGCAGCGCAGCGGCGGTTCGACAGGTTCGCGGTAGCCACCTACCTCAACGGCCCCTCAGACGGCTACTTGAGTGCTACCAATCCATCCGACGTCATCGCCACCGCGACGGCCGGCCAGGCGCTGGCCGACAGCGCCCAGCAGGTGTTGACCAACCTGCAACGGGCCCGCACTGAACAGGTGAATCGGGGCTCGGCGGCACAGCTGGCCAAGGAAAAAGCCGATCGGGCCGTAGCCGACGCGCAATCCAGTCAAGATGCCGCGGTAGCAGCACTCACCGACACCCAACGCCGATTCGGTGAACAGCGAGAGCAGATCAACCGGCTCGTCGCCCAGCGCAATGCCGCCCAGTCCCGGCTCGACGCCGCCCGTCCGCGCCCATCTCCGCCCGGTACTTCGCCGCCCGCAGGTGACCGATGGGAGACCGGTGCCGAGCCGCAGGCGTCGCGAGGCAAAAACACCGGCCAGTGGGACGGCGAGTGGGATCCGACACTGCCGATGGTGCCCAGCGCATTCGTCAGCGGCGACCCCATTGCCGTCATCAACACACTGCTCGGGATCTCCCAGACGTCAGCGCAGGTCACTGCCAACATGGGCCGTCAGTTCCTGCAATCGCTGGGCTTGATCAAGCCCGACACCCCCGACCCCGGTTTCACCAATGGCCGCATCCCACGGGTGTATGGGCGGCAGGCCTCCGAGTACGTGATCCGGCGCGGCCTGTCGCAGCGCGGGGTGCCGTACTCGTGGGGCGGCGGCAACGCCGCGGGTCCGAGCCGCGGGATCGGCTCAGGATCCGGCACCGTCGGCTTCGACTGCTCCGGGCTGATTCTGTACTCATTCGCCGGGGTCGGCATCAAGCTGCCGCACTACTCCGGCGCGCAATACAAACTGGGTCGCCAGATCCCGTCGGCACAGATGCGTCGCGGCGATGTCATCTTTTACGGGCCCGGCGGCAGCCAGCACGTGACCCTGTACCTGGGTAACGGCCAAATGCTGGAGGCCCCCGACGTCGGTCAGACGGTCAAGGTGTCCCCGGTGCGCACCAGCGGCATGACGCCGTATGTCGTCCGATACATCGAGTACTGACAAGGAGCCAATGCGCCTCAAGCGTCGCAACCCCACCCGACTGGCCTGGCTGATCTTCGCGGTGATCCCGGTGATGATCGGCCTGTCCAGCCCGGCCGCCGCGGAGGGACCGTGGGATCCCACCCTGCCGCAGATAATCAGCGCCGGTGCGCCCGGGGACCCGCTGGCCATCGCCAGCGCCTCGCTACAAGCCACCGCACAGGCCACCCAGACCACGATGGATCTGGGCCGCAAGTTCCTCAGCGGACTCGGGATCAACGTCGGCGGTGACGACACCAGCCCCAGCGTCGCGCCGGGCCGGCGAGTCCACGGCAGGCAAGCGATCGAGTACGTCATCCGGCGGGGCGGCGCACAGCTGGGGGTGCCTTATTCCTGGGGCGGCGGATCACTGACCGGCCCCAGCAAAGGTATCGGCGACGGCGCCGGTACCGTCGGCTTCGACTGCTCAGGCCTGATGCGTTACGCCTTCGCCGGCGTCGGCGTGCTCATTCCGCGGTTCTCCGGTGACCAATACAACGCCGGCCGGCATATTCCGCGGGATCAGGCCCGGCGCGGCGATCTGATCTTCTACGGGCCGGGCGGTGGCCAACACGTCGCCATGTATCTGGGCAATGGCAAGATGCTGGAGGCCTCCGGCAGTGCCGGCAAAGTGGTGGTGAGCCCGGTGCGAACGGCCGGGATGACGCCGTCTTTGACCCGGATCATCGAGTACTGACCGTCGACGACGATACTGTCTCCTACGGCCAGAGCAGAAGGAGGGCGACCAAGCTGGGCCGTGCGTCGACGGAATCCCGCACGCCTGGAATAGTGAGACGCGGGCACGCCGCTGCCCGGCGGCCCGCCGGCCGTTGAAGCAGTCGTGTCCGAGGAAGGTTTGTGGAGGGTTGTCGATGACGTCATCAGATGGGACGCCCGCGGGCGCCAGCGGGTTTCCCGGTACCGAGCCGCCCCCGGCCGGCAGTACCGGGTTGGCCGACGAGATACGTGCACTGGAGCGGGTCGTTTTCGAGGTCAAACGCATCATCGTCGGCCAGGACCAACTCGTTGAGCGCATCCTGGTCGGCCTACTGGCCAAGGGTCACGTGTTACTCGAGGGTGTTCCGGGGGTGGCCAAGACGCTGGCGGTGGAGACCTTCGCCCGGGTGGTCGGCGGTTCGTTCGCCCGCATCCAGTTCACTCCCGATCTGGTGCCAACCGACATCGTCGGCACCCGGATCTATCGGCAAGGTCGAGAAGAGTTCGACACCGAGCTCGGCCCGGTGATGGTGAACTTCCTGCTCGCCGATGAGATCAACCGGGCGCCGGCCAAGGTGCAGTCGGCCCTGCTGGAGGTTATGCAGGAACGCCACGTCTCGATCGGCGGCAAGACCTTCCCGCTGCCGCAGCCGTTTTTGGTGATGGCCACGCAGAACCCCATCGAGCACGAGGGCGTCTACCCGCTGCCGGAGGCGCAGCGGGACCGCTTCCTGTTCAAGATCAATGTCGACTACCCCTCGTCGGAGGAGGAGCGCGAGATCATCTACCGGATGGGCGTCACCCCGCCGCAGCCCAAGCAGATCCTCAAACCGGGTGACTTGCTGCGGCTGCAGGACCTGGCGGCGAACAACTTCGTGCACCACGCGCTGGTTGATTACGTGGTCCGGGTCGTCGCGGCCACCCGCACGCCGGAGCAGTTCGGCATGCCGGACGTCCGGAGTTGGCTGTCGTTCGGTGCGTCGCCGCGCGCCTCGCTGGGCATCATCGCCTCGGCTCGTGCCCTGGCCCTGGTGCGCGGTCGCGACTACGTGATACCGCAGGACGTCATCGAAGTGATTCCCGACGTGCTGCGCCACCGGCTGGTGCTCAGCTACGACGCGCTCGCCGATGAGATCACGGCGGACATCGTGATCAACCGAGTGCTGCAGACGGTGGCCCTGCCGCAGGTGAACGCTGTTCCGCAGCAACCACATTCGGCGCCTCCGGTGGCTCCGACAGCGGCGGCGGCCAGCGGTCGGTGAGCGATCCGGACAACCGGCGGCAGTCGGAGAGGGCCGCACCGCCGTCGATGCTGCGCGGCGGCATCCGGGACCCGAAGCTCGCAGCGGCACTGCGGACGCTGGAGCTGACGGTCCGTCGCAAGCTGGACGGAATGCTGCACGGCGACCACCTGGGCTTGATTCCCGGGCCCGGTTCCGAGCCCGGCGAATCACGGCTTTACCAGCCGGGCGACGACGTCCGCCGGATGGACTGGCCGGTGACCGCCCGCACCACCCACCCGCACGTCCGGCAAATGATCGCCGACCGGGAATTGGAAACCTGGCTGGTGGTCGACATGTCGGCCAGCATGGACTTCGGCACCACCACCTGCGAGAAACGGGACTTGGCGGTAGCGGCCGCTGCGGCCATCGCCTTTCTCAACAGCGGCGGCGGTAACCGACTGGGTGCGTTGGTCGCCAACGGCGAACGAGTCGTACGGGTGCCGGCGCGCTCCGGGCGGATGCACGAACAGACGCTGCTGCGCACCATCGCCACCAGCCCGCGTGCCGCGGTCGGAGTGCGAGGCGATCTGGCGGTCGCCATTGATGCACTACGTCGTCCGCAGCGGCGGCGCGGGATGGCGGTCATCATCAGCGACTTTCTCGGCCCGATCAACTGGATCCGCCCACTGCGCGCGATCGCCGCCCGCCACGAGGTGCTGGCCATCGAAGTACTCGACCCGCGCGATGTGGAATTGCCAGCC
>CAZPZQ010000084.1:0-11695 GCA_964590745.1 uncultured Mycobacterium sp.
GCACTTCCGACATCTCTAAGGCGGTCGGCCTGGGCTTCAGCCAGAGCGGCGGCGAGAATGACTACGAACGGATGAAACTGAAGGTCAACGACGAGCTCAAAAAGCACTTCCGGCCGGAGTTCCTCAACCGTATCGACGACATCATCGTCTTCCGCCAGCTGACCCGAGACGAGATCATCAGGATGGTCGACCTGATGATCGACCGGGTAGCCAAGCAGCTCAAGGCCAAGGACATGGCGATCGATCTCACCGACAAGGCGAAGGCGCTGCTGGCCAAGCGTGGCTTCGATCCGGTGCTGGGGGCACGTCCGTTGCGTCGGACCATCCAGCGCGAGATCGAAGACCAACTGTCCGAGAAGATCCTGTTCGAGGAAATCGGACCAGGTCAGGTCGTCACCGTGGACGTGGATAACTGGGACGGTGAAGCACCCGGCGAAGACGCGGTATTCACCTTCACCGGAACGCGCAAGCCGGCTGAGCTGGACGAAGGCGACTTGGCCAAGGCCGGTGTTTCCACCGTGGCCGGAGCCTCGGACGCGCCAGCCGGCGGTTAGCGCTCGCCGTCGTCTGACGTCATGGGTTGCCAGCGCTGTTCAACGTTGCATAGCTTCCAGTAGCTGATTGCGCCCAGCCAGGTGAGGGCGAATAAGCCGACGATCGCCAGCCCGGCGTTGTTCAAGCTGATGCCGCTGACCCAGTTGGTCACCGGGTCGGTCCAGTGCAAGTCGTCGTGCAGGATCGACACCAACTCGATCGACCCGATCAGCACCGCAACAGCGATCGACAGGCCGGTGACCGCGAAGTTGTAGAAGATTTTGCGTGCTGGTTGCATGAATGCCCAGTCGTACGCGGCGGTCATCAGCAGTCCGTCGGCGGTGTCCATCAAGGTCATTCCGGCTGCGAACAACAAGGGCAGCACCAAGATCGCATACCACGGCAACCCAGCTGCGGCGCCGCTGCCGGCTAGCGCCAGCAATGCGATCTCAGTGGCGGTGTCGAAACCGAGTCCGAACAGCATGCCGACCGGGTACATATGTACCGCGTGGGTGATCCGCCGCATGATCGGTCGCAACAGGCGGGCCAGGAAGCCGCGCTCGTTGAGAGCGGCCTCAAGCTCTGCGTCGGAGTAGATGCCTTGCTGCAGTTGGACGAACGCGCGCCATATCCCAGCCATTGCGATGATGTTCATGATCGCGATCAGATAGAGAAACAATCCGGAAGCCAACGTTCCGGCGAAACCGAGCGCGTGGCGGGCCGGTGATTTGTCGTCTACCAGGGTGCCCACCGCCCGAGTGCCGGCGATGACCAGCACCGCCATCGCCAACACGATGCTGGAATGACCCATGGCAAACCAGAAACCGACGGATTTCGGCTTGCGTCCGTCTCGGTCTGATTGTCCGGCTTCTCCTCGCGCCGCTTCGCGGCGCGCATCGTCGCCGTCTCGGTTTGATTGTCCGGCGTCTCCTCGCGCCGCTCCGCGGCGCGCATCGTCGCCGTCCGTCATCAGTTTTCGAGTGGTGTTATCGATGGCGGCGATGTGGTCGGCGTCGAACGCATGCCGCAGCCCGAACAGATAGGCGGTGAGCCCTAACCCGATACCGAATACTTCGGTGCCGGACTGGTAGTGCTGCGGTGCGATCACCAAGAACAGGACGGCGAAGCCGACCAGATGCATCAGCGCGATCACGCCCAACAGCACACCGATCTCGATGCGGTCACGGCGGTCAAACGTCGATGTCAGCACGCGGCCAGTATCCGGACCACGCCATCCGCAAAGAAGTTCGCCGTCGGCATATATTGGTATCTCCCCGTCGCTTTTTCCAGCATCGCACGCCTACTCCGGCGCGGACAGCAACGCAAAAACCCGGTGAGCAATCTGTAGCAACCACCCGCTGACACTTTTGCCGTGATCGCGCCGCCAGTTCAGCTGGAAGCTGACGACCCACGGCTGCCCGGTTTTGTCGACGGCGTACCAGCTGAATGTCAGATCACCCGGCAGCCCACCGGCTTTCGCGCCGACATAAGGCCAGTCAGCGGGCGCCAAGTCGATGCCACTGACCGCGGCCATGATCTGTTTCACCGGTGCGGCTTTTCCCACCGCCCGAGTTTGCAGCGCGACGTGCACCCGACAGATGTCCTCAGCGCTGCCGTACCACTCCGCGCCGTACTCGGATGCCGGGATGTGTGCGCGGGTCGGATCGGGTTCATACCGTCGGGAATTGGCTTGCTCAAGCAGCTGGGCGCGGTCTTGTGCGGAGCCCCGCTGCCATTGCTGGCGCAGGTCAGGCTCGCCCCAACCGACGGAGAACAGTTCGTACATGGTGGGGAACGGTGTCATGCTGGCCGGATCGTGGTGGCCGGCAGCCACCAGCGCATCCTCGACGGCGCGCGTGCCCACTTTGGCGATCAACAGGTCGGTCGCCATGTTGTCACTGGTAGCGATCATCTTCTCGGCGGCGGTTCGCACCGACACTTGAGCCCCTTCGGGAAGCTCCTCTAATCCCGAGGATCCGACCAACTTGGCCCGGTCGGTGACGGTCAGTTTGTCGTCCCAGGAAACCGTTCCGGCCCGCACCGCGTCGGCCACTGCCAACAGCACGTACAACTTGAAAATCGATGCCAGCGGCAGTGATTCGTGGGTGTTGGTGCCTGCCACCGGTTCACAGGTCCCGCCATTGATCCGCGCCACCTGATAGGAATATCGGGCACCGGTGCCAGCGAGCACGCCGTCGACGTCTCGCCACGAAGAGATCACTGGAGCCTCGGTGTCGGCCTGGAACCGGTTCACCATTCCGTCGGCGTCGGTGCGGATCGCAATGTTCTGCCGGGCACCGTATGAGGTGACCAGGTGCAGGGTGGCGGCACCGGCCCGGATATCGATACCGGCAACGCTGAACGGGCGATCCCACCACAGCGCCTCCATCGTGGTGACGACTTGGTCGACAATCTCGGGCGCCGCGAGGGTACGCACCCCGACCGGGCCGATCGGCCAGTCCGAGTTGAGCATGTCCATTGTTTGCCGTGCCCGCAGACCCGGCGGTGTCTTAACGTCGATCCGCGCCGCCGGGTCGGTCGCTTCGGCGGGCGGTGCGAATGATGGGGCGCAACTGGTGGCCAGCGCGGCGATCAGTATGCCGGTGATGGTGACGGCCGCCGCTCGCCGCAATCGGCTCGCGCTACGCCTGTGCGGCTGTGCCGGCAACGTCCAACACGACTTCGAATTCGAGTAGTGACGCACCGGTCGCGACCGGCTTGTCATAACCGCTGTGCGCCGCGGCGCTGTGGTTGGTGGTCCAGTCTTGGAATGCCTCATCGGATTCCCAGTGGGTCACCACGAAGTAGCGGTTCTCGCCTTTAACCGGCCGCAGCAGTTGGAAACCGAGGAAGCCCGGCGAATTGTCCACGGTGTGGGCCCGGTTGGCGAACCGCTTCTCCAGTTCGGGGCCGGCGCCCGGCGGCACCTCTATTGCGTTGATCTTCACCACTGGCATGCGGTTAGGCTACCGTGCCGACCACTCGGCCGGCCCTACCGTCGCTCGATGGGGAAGATAGGTCTATGCCCACCGCGCAGATTGATCTGCTGACCTACCGTGGCGGGCAGGGCGAGCCGCTGGTGCTGGTGCACGGCTTGATGGGTCGCGGCAGTACCTGGTCGCGCCAGCTGCCGTGGTTGACCCGGCTGGGCGCGGTCTACACCTACGATGCGCCATGGCATCGGGGCCGCGATGCCGCTGACCCGCGCCCGATCAGTACGGAACACTTCGTGACCGACCTGGGCGAGGCGGTGACGACTTTGGAAGTGCCGGTGCGACTGGTTGGCCATTCGATGGGCGCCCTGCATTCGTGGTGTCTGGCCGCGCAATCGCCTGATCTCGTCTCCGCATTGGTGGTGGAGGATATGGCGCCGGATTTCCGGGGGCGCACCACCGGGCCATGGGAGCCGTGGCTGCGCGCCTTACCGGTGGAGTTCAATCGAGCCGATCAAGTGTTCGCCGAATTCGGCGATGTTGCCGGCCGGTACTTCATGGAGGCGTTCGATCGCACCGCCACCGGGTGGCGGTTGCACGGCCACCCGTCGCGATGGATCCAGATCGCCGCGGAGTGGGGCACCCGCGACTACTGGGCGCAGTGGCTACAGGTGCGTTCACCGGTGCTGCTCATCGAGGCTGGGCGCTCGGTAACACCGCCGGGCCAGATGCTGCAGATGCATCGAACCGGCTACCAGACCCGGTACATGCGGGTTGAAAACGCCGGCCATCTGGTTCACGATGAGGCACCGCAGGTCTACCGGCAAGCGGTCGAGTCGTTTCTTAGCTGATCTCCGGGCAGCGCGAAGCGGCCATCTGCGGTCTGCTGTACCAAGCCGTCGAGCAGAAGTGAGGTCAAGGCGCGCTCCCGCTGGGCGGTGTCGGTCGGCCAAGCCAAATCCAGTTGTCTTCGAGTCACCGGAGAGTCGTTGGCCCGCAACACGTCTAGCAGGCTCCCCCGCACATGACGATTCGTCGCGGTGTACCGTTGTGCACTGCGCTTGGGTCCGGTAGCGGCCGGATAACCAGCCTCCCGCCAGCTGCACACGCTCAGCGGGCACAAGTGGCAACGCGGTGCTCGCGAAGCACACACCATTGCGCCGAACTCCATCAGCGCTGCGGAAAACTGCGGCGCCGCATCGGCATCCGGCAGCAGAGCAGCCACATCGGCGTGGTCGCGAGCCGGCGCCGGTGGTCTCGCGTCGGCGCGCCCGTGCACCGCGCGGGCCACCACCCGGCGCACATTGGTGTCCACGACCGGAACCGCCTGCCGGTAAGCAAAACACGCTACCGCGCGGGCGGTATAGCTGCCGATACCGGGCAGCTGCTGCAGGGTTTCCACGTCGTGGGGAACCATATCGGCGAAGTCGTGGGAGATCACGGTGGCGCATTCGTGCAACCGAACGGCCCGGCGCGGATAGCCGAGCTTGCCCCAAGCTCGCAGCAAGTCCGCCTGGGTCGCAGCTGCGGTTGCCGAGGCGGTGGGCCAGCGCGCCACCCACGTCGGCCAGATGGGCAGAACCCGGGCCACCGGCGTCTGCTGCAGCATCACCTCGCTGACCAAGATCTGCCAGGCGGTCACCCCGGCCGCCCGCCACGGCAGGGCGCGCTGATTCCGTTGGTACCAGGCGAGCAACTCGTCGGTTTTAATTCTCATCTCATCCTCGCCGACGTTCCGTCGGGCCTGCCGGGCAGAATGGCGCACATGCCGAAAACCGATCCGGCGACCGCCTGGCAAGCACTCCAAGAGGGTAACGGGCGATTCGTGGCCGGCAGGCCGGCACATCCGCACCAGAGCGCCGAACGGCGGGTCGAGCTCGCCGATGGGCAGCAGCCGACGGCGGTGGTGTTCGGCTGCGGGGATTCCCGGGTGGCTGCTGAAATCGTCTTCGACCGGGGTTTAGGCGATATGTTCGTGGTGCGCACAGCCGGTCACGTCATGGATTCCGCCGTGCTCGGTTCGATCGAGTTCGCGGTGGCGGTGCTGGGCGTGCCGCTGATCGTCGTCTTGGGCCACGACGGTTGCGGAGCGGTCAACGCCGCGCTGGCCGCACTCGATGGCGGCGCCCTGCCCGGCGGCTACCTGCGGGACGTGGTCGAGCGGGTGGCATCGTCGATTCTGGTGGGCCGACGCGACGGCCTGGACACGGTCGCCGAGTTGGAGGCGCACCACGCCTGCGAGACCGCGACGCAGTTGGCGCAACGTTCAGCCACGATCGCCGAGCGGCTGCGGGCCGGCTCACTGGCGATCGTTGCAGCCAGCTACCACCTGGCCGACGGCCGGGTGGTGCTGCGCAAACAGCTGGGCGACATCGGTTGATCACCTTGTCCGACGAGGTGAAATAACCCAGAATCAACCACTCGGGTGGCGCCGGGATAGTCGCCGAAGGTCACAACGTTGCAACGACACGCCGACAAGGGTCGCACCAGCCACGGTGACCTGGGCTTACCGTGAGGGCGTGCTGGATTTGGAACCGCATGGCCCGTTGCCTGCGCAGATCTATTGGCGACGCCGGGGGCTGGCGCTGGGTATCGGGGTCCTTGCGATCGGGGTGGTGCTAGCGATCATCGTCACTGTTCTGCATGGCAGCGCAGGTGCCGACACCGCCGCGTCGGAGAAAGCCACCGTCACGCATGATCCCAAGCCTGCCGCCGCGCCACCGCAGCAGGAGGTGAAGACGCCGGTGGTGCCGCCGGCGCAGGGTCCGCCGCCCACCGCGACCCCGACCGCGGCGGTAGTACCGCCCCCGGTGCTTAAGGAGGGCGACGATTGCCCCGACTCGACGCTGGCGGTCAAGGGCTATACCAGCCAGCCGCACTACACGGTGGGCGAGCAACCGAAATTCACCATGGTCGTCACCAATATCGGCCTGGTGGCCTGCAAGCGTGACGTCGGAGCGGCGGTGCTGGCCGCCTACGTGTACTCACTGGACAACCAGCGGCTGTGGTCCAACCTGGACTGCGCCCCATCCAACGAGACGTTGGTGAAGACGTTCGACCCGGGCGAACAGGTGACCACGGCGGTGACCTGGACCGGCATGGGGTCGGCACCGCAGTGTCCGTTGCCGCGACAACCGATCGGGCCGGGAACCTACAACCTGGTCGTGCAATTGGGCAATCTCCGCTCGGCGACGGTGCCGTTCATACTGGCTGAGCCCTCGCAACCGGCGGACGTTCCGCCTGTCGCGGGTGCTCCCGGACCGGAGATGGGGCCGGCGCCCGAGTTATCCCCCGGCAACTGAAATCACACCAGCCGATCCGGAGCGGTGGCCTCGGCCAGTTGTGACAGCCCTTCGCGCACATGCCGAGCCCACATCGCGCCGATACCGTCGACCGACTGCAGATCGGTGGCGTCGGCCGCCAGCAAGCCTTGCAACGTTCCGAAGGTCCGCACCAACCGGTCGGCATGGGCGAACTGCAGTCCGGGCACGTGCGCGAGCGCCCGGTAGCCGCGCGGGCTGACCGGTGCGTCTTGCGCCTCGGCCGTCGACGGGTAGCCGAAGACCGTGGCCAGAGCCGTGACATCGAGCAACTCGGTGTCCGACAGCGCGTCCAGCTCGTCGAATGTAGCGCGCACCTGGGCTTTGGACAGCGGTTCTGGGTTGGCGTGGTAATCGCGCACGATCAGCTCGCGGGCAGTGTCGTTGTCGCCCAGCAGCTCGCCGAGCTGCAACCGCAGCTGGCGTCCGTCGGTGCCCAGTTCGACGACGTCGTAGTCGATCACCACGCCGAGCCGATGAACCAACTCGAGCCGCTGCACCACCGTCATCACGTCGCGCAGGGTGGCGAAGTCTTCCAGCGCCGCCCGGGACAGTTGCCGGCTGACCTCGTCAAGCCGGGCCTTATAACGTTCCAGGGTCGCGATCGCCTGGTTGGCTCGCGACAGGATGGTTGCGGAGTCGGCCAGCACATGCCGTTCGCCGCCCACGTAAACGGTGACGATATTCATCGAGTGGCTAACCGACACCACCGGAAAGCCGGTCTGGATTGCCGTCCGCTCCGCGGACCGGTGCCGGGTGCCGGACTCGTCGGTCGGAATGGACGGATCCGGGACCAATTGCACGTTGGCGCGCAGGATGCGGCTGCCGTCGGTGGATAACACGACGGCACCGTCCATCTTCGACAATTCCCGCAGCCGCGTCGGCGCGTACCGGATATCGAGCGAGAAACCGCCATCGCAGATGGCTTCCACCATGCCGTCGTAACCGAGCACGATCAGTGCACCGGTCTGCCCGCGCAGAATGAGTTCCAAGCCGTCGCGCAACGGCGTTCCCGGAGCCAGCCGGCTAACCGCTTCGCGCAGGTTGGGCCTCACAGCCAACCATTCTGCCCCGTGTCTGCGGCCCGAGGTGGCGAGTCCAGCGGATGCGGAGGTGCCGGGTTGATGGTGTGCCGCCCAGCGATGTCGACTAGGTGATACAGCGCCGCGACGATGTTGGCCGCCGGCATCGCACGCAGCCCGCCCGGGGTCTTCAGTGTGCCCGGTGGGGTCAGTGCGGTGGTGCACCCGAGCCGAGCCGCCTCCGCCAGTCGCCGATCCATTCCGGCAACCGGACGCAGGTCACCGGCCAGGCCCACCTCCCCGATCGCGACCAGGGTGGCGGGCAGTGGCAGGTCCGCATACGCCGAAGTCAAGGCGACGGCGACGGCGAGATCGCTGGATGGATCGGTCAACCGAATACCCCCGACAGTGGACAGGTAGATGTCGTTGGTGCCGATAGGCAGCCCGGCGTGCTTGTCCAGTACCGCGGTGATCAAGGCGGCTCGGGCGTGGTCGATGCCGCTGACCGCCCGCCGTGGTGAGCCGCCCGAAGGCTTGGCTAGCAACGCCTGGACTTCGCCGACCAGCGGGCGCTTGCCGTCGAGTGTGACGGTGATGGCGGTACCCGAAACGGGCTCCGGCCGCCGCTGCAAAAACAGCCCGGATGGATCGGCGACCTCTTCGATACCGCTGTGGCGCAACAAGAAGCAACCAACCTCGTCGGTGGTGCCGAATCGGTTCTTCACCGCCCGCACCATCCGCACGGCGGTGTTGCGGTCACCATCGAAATGCAGCACCACATCGACGAGGTGCTCCAGCGATCGCGGCCCGGCGATGGCGCCGTCTTTGGTGACGTGACCGACCAGGATCAGCGCCACACCGGTGGCCTTGGCCGCGGCGGTCAGCGCGGTGGTGATCGCGCGCACTTGGGTAACGCCGCCGGCGACACCGTCGGTATCGGCGCTGGAAATGGTCTGCACCGAGTCCACCACCACCAGCGTTGCGCCTACCGCCTCAACGTGACGAAGCACCGTATGCAAGTCGGACTCGGCAGCCAGATAGATTTCGTCGTGGCTGCAGCCGGTGCGCTCAGCGCGAAGTCGCACCTGGCCGCTGGACTCTTCACCGGAAACGTACAGTGCGCGCTTCCCGGATTGCGCCCACCGGTGGACGGCTTTCAACAGCAGCGTGGACTTGCCCACTCCGGGGTCGCCGGCCAGCAAGGTGACCGAGCCCGGAACCAGCCCACCGCCGAGCACTCGGTCCAGTTCGTCGACACCGATGGACTGTGGACGCGCACAGCTGGGCGCGACGGAACTGATCGGGACCGCGCCGCGGGCGGAAGCCGCGGTGGAAATGCCGCCGAGCGCGGCTACCTCATCGACGGCGCCCCAACTGCCGCACTCTGCGCACCGGCCCACCCACTTGGCGGTGGTGTGCCGACACTGCGAGCAGCGGTAAAGCGAACGAGCTTTGGCCACCCCGCGACGGTATCGGGCAGGTGTGACACGTTCCGTCAGCGATTCGGCTGAGACACCGCCTCGGCAGCGTGACCGGCGGCGATCGGGACGGCCAGACTGACCGGCCCGGCTTTTTTGAACTCGAAGGTGAAGTCGTAGGTCAGACCGTTACTGATCGGCTTGTCCAATGCCACCGTTGCCGTTGCAGCGCCCACTCCCTCGACGGCGCGCAATTCCTTGAGGCCGGACGGGGACGCAGAGCCCTGGCCGTCCGGTGCGCTGACGATCAACAGGCTGCCAGCCGGTACCTTTTTGGTGCCCGTCACCGAGACTTTGCCGATGTCGGTGCTGATGGCGGTCAACTCGTCATTGCTGCCGGTCGAGTCGTTGCTCACCACGAACAGTAGGTCAACAGTGCTTCCGGGCTGCACGAAGTCTCCAGTTTGCTCGGCCTGGATACGCACGTTGCGCAGCGCTATGTGGTCCTTGGCGGCCTGGTTGCCGTTGACGGCAGGTGCCTGATCGGTGGTTTGAGCGATCTGCCCGGTACCGCACCCGGCCACTGCTGCCATAGCGACCAAGCCGGCCGTGATCAGCTTGGCCCGGCCCACAACCGAGCCAACCCCGGCACGACGGTGAGCGGCGAGGTGGGCGTTGAACCGGTTCACTCAAAAGCCTCCTGCTCAGCGGTCGAGACGGCACTCATGGCGCGGATGCGAGAGGGCTGTCGCGGTTTGTGACTATGCACTGTAGTAGGAAGCCGGCGCGGACGGTAGCACAGGGGCTTAGCTGGCCGAGCGCCCGCGAATAGCTCGTCGAGGCGCCTGGCCATGCACGATTTCGCCTTGCTGTCAAGCCCTGATCTTCGGCTGCGATGCCCCTGACCTGCACCGTTGTTCCGCACGTGTCGGCGGGCCGTGTTAGCATGGGTTAGCGAAAGGGGCTCGAATCAGATGATTTTTAAGGTCGGAGATACTGTTGTCTACCCACATCACGGCGCAGCGTTAATCGAAGCTATTGAAAGCAGAACCATCAAGGGCGAACAGAAGGACTATCTCGTCTTGAAGGTGGCACAGGGTGACCTCACCGTTCGGGTTCCCGCCGAAAACGCCGAATACGTCGGCGTGCGCGATGTGGTTGGGCAGGAGGGTCTGGACAAGGTCTTCCAGGTGTTGCGCGCCCCGCATACTGAAGAGCCGACCAATTGGTCGCGACGTTACAAGGCCAACCTGGAAAAGCTCGCGTCCGGAGACGTGCACAAGGTCGCTGAGGTAGTACGCGATCTGTGGCGCCGGGATCAGGAGCGAGGATTGTCAGCCGGCGAAAAGCGGATGCTGGCCAAAGCCCGGCAGATCTTGGTCGGGGAGTTGGCGCTCGCGGAGAACACCGACGACGCCAAGGCGGAAACCATCCTCGACGAGGTTTTGGCCGCAGCGTCCTAACCGTTGGAGAGGTGGGCAGGGGGCGGCACGGTTGCGGTAATTGCGGTCGCCGGCGCCCACCGGGACGCATGATGGGCAACCGGACCGAGGTTGCGCCGTGTCGGATCTCGACCGAGCAGGTGCTCACGGTCGTTCGATCAGAAGCCGACGAAGTCGAGAACAGTAGCGACCGTGCTGGCACCGACAGGACGCGAGTCGGATCCAGGTCCGGTGTCAGGTCGGCACCGGCGGTCGGGTCGGGTCGGAAGGCAGGAGCCAGAGGCGGGTCGACAGCTGCGGCGGCAGCGGGGCTCGCGTCGGCGGGAACCGAAGGCTCAGCCGATGCGGTCACCTTGCCCAGCAGCGGCACTGCCAGCATCGGAGCCATCATCGCCATCGAACTGCCGATCGAGGGCCCCATCGCCCCGACGGGCGTAGCCACGCCGGCTTGGGCGACCTGGTCGGGCGGATCCGGCGCCACGTCGGCGTGGCTGGCGGCAGGCGGCATCGGCGCGGGCAGGTCAACTGCATCGTCGGCGGGTGTCACGGCCTCGCCGAATACCGCCTCTGCGGCAGCTGCGAGTGCTCCGAGGCAACCACCTGCGTAGCCATCGCGGGTAATGCAGTCAACGTAACGTCAGCATATCGAGTCAAAATATTGGTGTTTCATTTCAATGGTCGGACCGCCGGCGCCGGCAGCGTTCGCCGTGCCGCACACCGGCCGGTGGGGTCTCTGCGGCCGCCGGGCGCCGGCGGCACCGGTCGTGCCGGTCACCCCGGTAAGCTGGCACGTCGTGACTGATCGCCCCGGCCTGCGGCTGCGCGACACGGCAACCGGCACCGTGCGCGACTTCGTTCCCCTGCGCCGCGGGCATGTCTCCATCTACTTGTGCGGCGCCACCGTGCAGGCGCCGCCGCACATCGGCCACATCCGCAGCGGGGTGGCCTTCGACGTGCTGCGCCGGTGGCTGACCGCGCGCGGCTACGACGTCGCGTTCATCCGCAACGTCACCGACATCGACGACA
>CAZPZQ010000085.1:0-11627 GCA_964590745.1 uncultured Mycobacterium sp.
ACTCCTCCGGCCAGGACAACTCCACCACCAACCTCACTGACTCCTACAACCAGGCCGGTGTACCCGGCGGCGGCGGTGGCGGGGGCGGCGAAGAGCACGGCGGGACCTCCGGCCTCGGCGCGGCGGCCGGCGCGGCAGCCGGCGGGGCGCTCGGCGGCCCATTCGGCGCCCTCGCCGGCGGGGCCGTCGGCGACACGCTCGAGGACTGGCTCTCCTAGCAGAGTGCCGGCATGACCCAGCCGAATGACCCCCGGCGGGTCAAGGTGATCGTGGAGCTGATCGACCACAGCTCCGCGATCGCTAGCCTGCACCAGCGCGAAGACCTGCTTGAGCGGCTGGCCCGCGCCCGCAGACGCATCACCGATCCCCAGATCCGCGTGGTGGTCGCGGGCCAGCTCAAGCAGGGCAAAAGCCAACTGGTCAACTCACTGCTGAACACGCAGGTGGCCCGGGTTGGTGACGACGAGAGCACCACGCTAGCCACCGTGGTCGCCTACGGCGATCAGCCGGCCGCCCGGCTGATCGTGGCCAACGGCGACGGCGCCGACCCGGATGTGGTCGAGATTTCACCGTCCGAGATCGGCAACGATCTGCGGTTCGCGCCGCAGGCCGGCGGACGCCGGGTGATCCGGCTGGAGGTCGACGTCCCGAGCCCGCTGCTCAACGGCGGGCTGGCCCTGGTGGACACCCCGGGGGTGGGTGGATACGGCCAGCCGCACCTGTCGACGACGCTGGGTTTGCTGCCCGACGCCGACGCGATGCTGATGGTCAGCGATACCAGCCAGGAGTTCACCGAACCCGAGATGGCCTTCCTCCGTCAGGCGGTGGAAGTCTGTCCGGTCGCGGCGGTGGTATTGACCAAGACCGACCTCTACCCGCACTGGCGTGCGATCGCCGAGGCGGACACCGCCCACCTGCAGCGGTCCGGCGTTGCGGTGCCGGTGATTCCGACGTCCTCGCTGCTGCGTAGCCATGCCGTCCAGCTCAACGACGCCGCCCTCAACGAGGAGTCGAACTTCCCGGCACTGGTGAATTTCTTGGCCGAGCGGGTGCTGTCTCGCCAAAACGATCGGATCCGCGATCAGGTGCTGGCCGAAATTCGCTCCGCGGCCGAGCATCTCAGCCTTTCGGCCAGCTCGGAACTGGAGGCGCTCAATGATCCGGATGTGAGCGAGCGGCTGACCCGCGAACTGCAGCAGCGCAAGCGGGAAGCCGAAGAAGCGCTGCAGCACACCGCACTGTGGCAGCAGGTGCTCGGCGACGGAATCGCCGACCTGAGCGCCGATATCGACCACGACCTGCGGGCCCGGTTCCGGGAGATCACCCAGCACACCGAGCACGTGATCGACTCCTGCGACCCGACGGTGCACTGGGCCGCGATCGGCGCCGAACTGGAGGACACGGTGGCCAACGCGGTCGGTGAAAATTTCGTCTGCGCCCACCGGCGCGCCGAAGCGGTAGCCGAAGAGGTGGCCCGCACGTTCACGGAAGCCGGACTGGACGCGGTGGAAGTGCCGGACATGAACGCGAACCACCTCGGTGCTGGCTTCGGCCAGCTCAAGTCGCTGGCCCGACTCGAGTCCAAGCCAGTCGGCAAGGGCCACAAGGTGATCACCGGCATGCGCGGCTCCTACGGCGGTGTGCTGATGTTCGGCATGTTGTCGACGGTGGTCGGGATCGGCGGCATGTTCAACCCGCTGTCGGTGGGTGCCGGGCTGCTGCTGGGCCGCAAGGCCTACAAGGAGGACATGGAAAACCGGATGCTGCGGGTGCGCAACGAAGCCAAGATGAATCTGCGGCGGTTCATCGACGACGTCTCGTTCGTCGTCACCAAGGAATCCCGTGACCGGCTCAGAGACATCCAGCGTCAGTTGCGTGATCACTACCGCGGCATCGCCAACCAGGCCACCCGCTCGCTCAACGAATCGCTGCAGGCGGCGGCCACCGCGGCACGGCTGGAGGAAACCGAACGCAACAACCGGGTCAAAGAGTTGGAACGCCAACTCAACATCTTGCGCCAGGTCACCCAACACGCCACCGACATGGCACCGACCGGCCCACAGCCGCACCAGCACGATGCTCCGGCACCGGCCGCAGCGGGGGTACCGGCGCGGTGAGCACCGGTGATCAGGTACGCGGCATCCTGGCCGGCACCATCCGGGCCTACCGAGCCGATCCCGTTTTCCGCAACCGCCCGGAAGTCCACGTCGAGCTGGAACGGATTGGTCAACGGCTCAACCAACCGATTCGCATCGCGCTGGCCGGCGCCCTGAAAGCGGGGAAATCCACCCTGGTCAACGCGCTGGTCGGCGAAGACATCGCGCCCACCGACGCCACCGAGGCCACCCGCATCGTCACCTGGTTTCGGCACGGGCCCATCCCCAACGTCGCCGCAAAGAACCGCGGTGGCCAAAGCCGCAATGTGCCCATCATTCGCAACGGCGGTCTGACGTTCGACCTGACCGGCCTGGACCCCGGCGAGGTGGCCGATCTCGACGTCGAGTGGCCAGCCGCGGAGCTGACCGACGCCACCCTCGTCGACACACCCGGCACATCGTCGTTGAGCGCGGATGTCTCGGAACGCACGTTGCGGTTGCTGGTTCCCGAAGACGGGGTGCCGCGAGTAGACGCGGTGGTCTTTCTGCTGCGTACCCTCAACGCCGCGGACGTCGCCCTACTGCAGCAGATCGGTCATCTGGTCGGCGGCTCGACGGGAGCGCTCGGGGTGATCGGGGTGGCCTCGCGGGCCGATGAGATTGGTGCCGGTCGCATCGACGCGATGCTGTCCGCCAGCGACGTGGCGGCCCGTTTCACCGCAGAGATGGAGAAGACCGGCATTTGTCAGGCTGTCGTGCCGGTGTCGGGATTGCTTGCGCTGACCGCGCGGACACTGCGCCAGGCTGAGTTCGTGTCGCTGCAGAAGCTCGCCGCCGTCGAACCTGCCGAGCTGGCCAAGGCGATGCTGTCGGTGGATCGCTTTGTCCGCGAAGACAGCTCGCTACCGGTGGACTCCACCACCCGATCCGCGCTGCTGGACCGGTTCGGCATGTTCGGCATCCGGATTGCGATCACGATACTGCGGTCCGGCGTCACCGATTCGGTGGCGCTGGCCGACGAACTGCTGCAGCGCAGTGGCTTGACGACGCTGCGAGATGTCATCGACCAACAGTTCGCTCAACGGTCCGACCAGCTCAAAGCGCATACCGCACTGCTGTCGCTGCGGCGGTTGGTCCAAATCCACCCGATCTGGGCGACAAAACAGATTCTCGCGGATATCGACCCGTTGCTCGCCGACACCCATGCCTTCGAAGAATTGCGGGTGCTCAGTCAACTTGCATCGCGGTCAACGACGTTCAACGACGACGAATTGGTGTCGCTGCGGCGCATCATCGGCGGAGCGGGAACAGATCCAGCCAGCCGGCTGGGCTTGACCCCCGAGACGCTGCACGATGGACCGCGAGCGGCGTTCGCGGCGGCGCAACGCTGGCGTCGGCGCGCCGAGCACCCGCTCAACGACGCGTTCACCACTCGCGCCTGCCGAGCCGGGCTGCGCAGTGCCGAGGCCCTTGTCGCCCAGTACCAGGCCGACCTGCAATCGGCCGGACCAGAGGGATGTCGGGCGTCGTCGATGGAGGGCTGTGCATAGTGAGCGACGCACTGGGGTTATCGATCGGAACGGCCAACTTGGTTGCGGTGTGCGGTAACCGGCCGCCAGTAAGCCGGCGCGCGGTGCTGACCGTGTTTCCGCACCGCGCCCCGGTGGTCGGCGCGCGGTCAGAAAACCCGGACCTCAACGGATCTGGACTGGAACTCACCGGATTCGTCGATCGAGTTGGGGATCCGGTGCCGCTGGTGGCCGCTGACGGTTCTACGCATCGCGCCGACCAACTGGTTGCCGAGGCGGTTAGCGCCATGACCCAGGCGGTCGGTGACGCAGGCCGGCCGTCGGGAGTCGCAATCGCGGTGCCGTCGCACTGGGGGGCCGGTGCGTTGGCTGCGTTGCGCGCAGCGCTACGGGACAAGCCGCATCTGTCGTCGAGCGGGGTTGCTGCACCGCTGGTCTCGGATACCTCCACGGCGCTGACTGCGCTGGCCGGCAATCCAGGTCTGCCCGAGCACGGCGTGGTCGCGTTACTCGACTTCGGCGCTGGCGGCACCAGCATCACGCTGGCCGACGCCGATAATTATCTAACGCCCATCGGCCAAACGGTTCGCCTCACCGACTTCTCCGGTGACCAGATCGACCAAAGCGTGCTCGTCCATGTACTGGCCGACATCTCCGGCGCCCGCGATATCGATCCGGCCAGCACCGCGGCTGTGGGTTCGTTGAGCCGGCTGCGCGACCAGTGCCGGCACGCCAAGGAACGGTTGTCCAGTGAAACGGTCACGGTCATCCATGCTCAGCTGCCTGGTTATCGAGCCGACATCCGGCTGACCCGCGCCGAGTTGGAGGCGCTGATCGACGTGTCCTTGACCGGCGTCGCCGACGAACTTGAAGAAGTACTGCTGGCCAATGGCGTTGGGAAAACCGCGCTGACCGCGGTGGCGACGGTAGGCGGCGGTGCCGCCATCCCGTTGATGACCGAGCGTCTTTCCGAGCGGTTGCGGGTGCCGGTGGTGACGACGCCACGTCCACAGTTGAGCATGGCGGTTGGTGCGGCGCTGATCGCCGCCCGCGGCCCGGCCAGCGACGTTCCGACCAGCATGGCGACCGCGGCTCGGATGCGTGTGGGCGCGCCCACCACCAGCACCCCCGCGGTCACGTCTGACCCACCGGCCTCCGCCGGAACTGCCTCCGCAGCGTTCCCGTCGCTGGCCTGGTCGGAGGACGACGCGACCGAAGAACCGGTTCCGTACCGCGGCCGCGCCGACCACTATCGGGTGGTGACCGGCCGCACCGGGTCAACGGCGGGCCGCTCGACTCGCGGCCGAGTTCAGGCCGCCCGCCTTGCTGCAGCGCGCCGGCGGCGGGCAGGGTTGATATTCGCCGTTGTGGCCGGCCTATTCGCGGTGGCGGCGACCGGTGGGCTGGCCTACACCTTGATGACCAAGGACAGCGGCATCAGCCCGGCCCAGACCACGGTGCCTGCTGCCGATGCGATACCCGCGGACGCCCCGCCGCGGTAGCGGTCGGGTCAGCCCGGCGCCGCGGCTTGCTGCACCAGTTGGGTGCGCGAGGTCAGGCCCAGCTTGGCGTAGATGTGGGTGAGATGGGTCTGCACGGTACGCACTGACACGAACAGCCTTGCGGCGACGTCTTTGTTGGTCAGCCCTTCGTTGACTAATCGAACAACATCGCGTTCGGTGGGCGTCAGAGCGGCCCAGCCGCGGGCCGGGCGTTTCCGTTTACCCCGGCCACGCCGGACGTACGAGATCGCCTCGTCGGTCGACAGCGCGGTCCCCTCGGCCCATGCAGCGGCAAACTCGCTGTCCCCCAGGGTGCCACGCAGCACGGCTACAGCGGCCTGGTAGTCGGCATCATAGATTTTGAACCGGGTTTGGCCGGTGCGGTCCCGGATGGCCGCCGCGGCGCCGAACAGCCGGGCCGCCTCCTGGTGGCTGGCCGAATCGGCGGACAAACCCGCCAGACACTCGATCACGTCGGGAATCGTCAAGAATGCCTTGTTTTCTTCGGCGATCACCAGGGCGTCATGGGCATCGCTTTCGGCGGTCTCGACGTCGCCCTGGGCGATCGCCACTCGGACTCGCGTCGAGAGCCAAATCATTCGATGCCCGCCCGACGCCGCGCAGACGGCCTGGTCCGCCCACTGCCGGGCGGCGCTGAGATCGCCTGCTGCCAGCGCGGATTGGGCCATCGGATAGGCGTTGACCGCCAGTAGATTGATCTGGGGGCAAGTCTCCCAGGCCGCCTTGCTCGCGGTGGCCGCAGCTGCCGCATCACCGGCGGCCAATGCGGCGTCGGCCAACGCCCCGAGGCCCAGTGCCTGTTGGAAGCCGGTGATGTCGGAACCGATCGCGATGGCCGCCTCCGCCGCGGCTCGCGCACCGTCGGTATCGCCCCGGTAGGACAGTGTTTGGCCAAGGGCAAACAGGCTGTACGCGTTCCACAGCAAGTCGCGGGCGGTATGCGCTTCGATCGTCACGTCGCCGAACTGCGCGGCCGCTCCGGCCAAGTCTGCACTCATCCAGCGCGCTAAGCCGGTGTGCCAGCGGCACATCCGCGAAATGAACGGATCACCGATGGTGTCGGCAAGATCACGTCCCTCTTCGGCGACCACCCGCGCCGTGTTCGGGTCACCCGCCATGAATGCAGATAACGCCCGCCAGCCCAGCGCCTGGCTGAGTTGCCAGTCGTCGCCCAGGGTGCGGGCCCGTTCGATCGCCTCGGTGAAGTGCGGCACGGCTATCTCAGCGCTGAATGCGGCGGTGGCGCCGCAGGCGGTCAGCACCCGAGCCAGCAGGGCCGAGTCGTCAAGGTCACGTGCGATCGCCAACGCGGGACCGACCTGGTCGAGGCGACCGAAGACCCCGGCGATCGCGTCGAGGATGGTCCTGTCGGCCAGCGCGCAGGCCCGAGCTGCCGGCGCCACCGTGGTGTCCTCGGCGGCGAGGACGGCGTCAAACCAGGTCAGCCCCTCCAAGATTCGGCCGCGCAGCCACAGCGGTTGTAGCGACGACGCGAGCTGTAGCCCGAGTTCGATGTCGGAGTTGTCCCGGCTCCACGCGAACGCGGCGCGAAAGTTGTCCAGTTCGTTCTCGGCGCGCTCGATCCGCCGTTGATGGTCGGCTGATGTCGCGCCACCGGCCGCCGACGCTACGGCGGTGTAGTGGTCGCGGTGGCGAGTGCGTACCGCGTCGGCCTCGCCGGACTCGACGAGCTTCTCCAGCGCGTATTGGCGCACCGTTTCCAACAGCCGATACCGCGTGTGGTGTCCGCTGTCATCGACCACCACCAACGACTTGTCCACCAGCAGCGAAACTTCATCGAGGACCCGGTGGCGAGGCACATCGGCGGCGCCGGCGACCGCGTGAGCGGCGGCCAGGTCGAACCCACCCAGGAATACCGCCAGTCGGCGCAACAGCACCCGCTCGCTCTGGCTCAGCAACGCATACGACCAGTCGACCGAGGCGCGCAGGGCTTGTTGACGACGAACCGCCGTCCGGGCACCGCCGGTCAGCAGGCGAAACCGGTCGTGCAGGCTGTCCAGGATCTCGCCTACCGACAAGGCCCGCACCCGGGCGGCGGCAAGTTCGATGGCCAACGGTATCCCGTCGAGCCGCCGGCAAATCTCGGTCACCACCGCCGCGTTGTCCTCGGTGAGGCTGAAATCCGGTCGAGCCAGCCGGGCCCGGTGGCCGAACAATTCAACCGCCTCGTCTTTCAGCGATAACGACGGCGTCCGCCACGTCACCTCACCGGCTACCCCGATCGGTTCGCGACTTGTAGTCAGGATGGTCAATCCGTCACATGCGCCCAACAGTCCCACCGTCAGCTCAGCGCAGGCGTCCAGAAGATGCTCACAGTTGTCCAACACCACCAGCATCTGCTGGTCTGCGATGAAACGGGCCACGGTATCCAGCGCCGAGCGGCCCGGTTGGTCGGGCAGGCCCAACGTGTGCGCCACCGCGGTCGCAACCAAGTCGGGACCGGTGATCGGCGCCAAATCCACCCACCACACCGGGTCGGCAAGCTGGCCGGCCAGTTGCACCGCAAGCCGGGTTTTGCCCACCCCACCGGCGCCGGTCAGGGTCACCAGCCGGTTGCCGGACACCAGTTGCCGAACATCATTGAGTTCGGCCTGGCGGCCGACAAAACTAGTCAGCTGCGCCGGAATGCACTGACCGGTAACCGCGACACCGGTTCGAAGTGGCGGAAAATCGTTGCGCAGGTCGGGGTGACACAGCTGCACCACCCGTTCCGGGTGCGCTGGGCTGAGCACCGGGTAGTTGCCTAAATCGGTCAACCACACGCCGGCGGGCACTCGATCGGCCACCAGTTCCTCGGTGACCGCGGACAGCAGCGTCTGACCACCGTGGGCCAGCTCATGCAGCCGCGCGGCCCGCTCGGCCACCGCGCCGATGCCGCGAGCGTCGCCGCGCGGCGCCACCTCGCCGGTGTGCATCCCGATTTGCAGGCGGATCGGCGCCGACGGCGCCCGCTGCAGATCGACCGCACAGGCCAGTGCGTCACTGGCTCTGGCGAAGGCGACGACGAAGCCGTCGCCCGCACCCGCTTTCAGCGGCCGCACCCCGCCGTGCACGCCGACCATGTCGGCCACCGTGCCGCCGAGTCGCGCCATCGCCGCCGCCATCTCCTCAGGTTTGCTCTCCCACAGCCGCGCTGAACCCTCAATGCCAGCCGAAAGCAACGTCACCGTTCCGGTCGGCAGTGCGTCGCCGGAGTCCGCGGCGCCGGAATCGCTGCAGTTCGGTGGCACGGTGTCCGCGGGATCGCTCATGTCGACCAGCATTGGCCACCGATGCGGCGGAAAACATCAGCCAAAGCGCGTATATCCGGGCGGGTGCGCCGAATCGTCGGGTACGCGAAATACTCGCGGCAGCACATCCGCTAACCCACGTTTCGGCTGTTGACCAGTCCACCATCAGCTACGGTGACCACACCAGCGTTCAACGTCCGCCGAAAGAACTGCGATGAGCTCAGCCGTTCACGTCGGCGCCACCGCCGTCGGCGTCGCCGTCGCAGGCGCTGGCCTGATCGCCGTGACACCGCAGCCGGCACCACCGGATCGCGCCCACGTGCAGCTCGCCGGTCTGGCCGGCCCTTATATCGATCTGGTGACCGACACCTTCGACAACGTGGCCGTCATCGGCACGCACTGGCTGACGGACCCGCTGCCCGTCTTGACGCAGGTGGCTGCCAACTGGTTCGGCTATCTGCAGCTGACCGTCGATTCGGTTGGCGCCGCCGGCCGGGCCTTCGTCGACGGGCTGGCCAACCTGCCCGACCAACTGCAGACCCTGTTCAGCGCCGCGACTGACGGCGATTTCGAAGCGGTACTGGCCGAGTCGCTGATCATTGCGTTGAGTATCAATCCGATCCCGGCACTGATCGATCAGCTGCTCGCCATCCCCTATGACATTGCCGGGAACTTGGTGAGCGCGGGACTGGCGGCTTTGCATGCGGCGCAGGTGCCGATCGGTACCGCTGCGTTCAGCGCCGCGCAGGCCACCATTGCCGAGTTTCAAGTGGTCGCCCAAGATTTCGTCGACGACCTGCGGGACGGAAACCTGGCCGGTGCGCTGGGACAAGTCGTGGTGGCCCCGGCGTTGATCCTCAACGCCGCCCTCAACGGCGACAACCCGGGCCTATTCGGGCTTCTCACTCCGTTTCGGGAGCTGAACCAGACCGGCCTGGTCGATGCGGTGGTGAACTATCTGCCCCGAACCGTCGCGCACGCGATCGGCGCGGATTTCGACTTCGGCACGCCGCCGGATCCGATTATCGACACGGCATTGCTCTTCGAGGTGTCGCCCTGAGCGACGGACGGACCGTCTCGAATAAGCAAATCGCTAGGTAAGTAAGCAGTTTCATAGAATTTCGATCCGTGATCGCGTCGTGCTCCAACTGTGATCATTGAATAGCACTGTTACAGCGGTCAGTTGAACGTTCGAACGTCGTCGATGCCGTCGAACCAAGGAGTAGCTCGAAGATGACCCGCTGGGTCCGTGTTGGCGTGTCGGCCGCCCTGATGCTCGTCACCGGCATGTCCGGGTCGGTCCAGGCGGCACAGGGACTACCGGCGGACCCGGCTGCCGCCGTTGTGCCGCAGGCGCAGACGGTGCAAGCGGTGACGACAGTGGGACAGGCCGTGACCGCCGGGCTGGTTGCCGCGCCCGCGGATCCGTCGACGCAGTTCGCGATCGTCGACACCCCCGCGCACGGCACCGTCAGCGTCAGCGGCGCCACCTTCACCTACACACCGGTGAACGGCTACGTCGGCGCCGACGCCTTCCGCTATGTGGCGAGCGACAATGCGACGACGTCCGTTCCGGCGCAGGTCGAAATCGAGGTGCTGTCCACTGCGAGTGCACCGCCATCGCTGGCCACCGCGTGTACCGATCTCGGCCCGGCCTTCACGCCGGTGTGTACCGCCATCTCGGATCTCACCACGCCGCTGGTGCAGGCCTGCAGTACCGTGGCGTCAACGGACGCGTGCAGTTGGTTCGGCGGCAACAAGCATGGCCTGGTGAGCGCCTGCTTCGACGTCATCACCGGCGAACTCGCGGTGGCCTGCAAAACCCTCGACACGGCGGCGCAGTTGGTGGCCAGCCAGTGTCGGGTGGTCAACGCCCCCACCGATTTCTGTGCGCTGTACAGCGGCAGCGCCATCGGCGATCCGGCGATCAACCAGTACCTGGCCGGGCCGGTACACACGGCCCTGCGCCAGCAGTACCAGCTCGGCCTGACCCTGCCGTTGCGCGAAGCGTTGGTGCCGTCCACGCACAACTCGTTCAACTTCACCAACGCCAACATCCCACCCACCCTGTCGGGTATGGACCCGGACCAGCTGTATTCGATGGTTCAACAACTCGACCTGGACATGCGCGGCCTGGAAATCGACATGCACTGGTTTCCGCACCTGGGTGCTCCCGGCGGATACGCGCCCATCTTGTGTCACGGTTTCGACAACCATCTGGGCTGCACCTTCGAGCGCACGGCGGCGTCCGGGCTCCAGGAGATCCGTCGCTGGCTCGACGTGCATCCCGAAGCGGTGATCATTCTGTACGTGGAAAACCGTCTCGACGACCCGGTCGACGACGTCAGCAAATCGCTTCCGGCCGGCGCCGCGGTGATCGAAAACACGCTGGGGCGCAGCTCATCTCGCGATCTGGTGTTTCGCCCCGCACAGTTGCAGTCCGGCGCCAGTTGTGCCACCCAAGCCATTCCGCTGGATGTGAGCTTGGCGCAGGTCCAAGCGACCGGCAAACAGGTGCTGATGTACACGAACAGTGGCTGCGGTATCGATACCGGCTGGGATTCGATCTTCTTCAACGACAGCAACGTGCTGGAGAAGGGCGAGCCGGTCGCTGTGCAGTTTCCCGACTGCCATTTCAGTCGGCCGCAGTATCAGACGTCATGGATCCGATTCTTCGACTCCAACACGTTGATCGACGCACTGTTCGGCGGCGGCACCACGCAGCCGATGTCGGGAGCGCAGATCCAGGAGATGGTGCGCTGCGGCACAAACATGCCCTCGGTCAACTTCCTCGACCCGCACACCGCGCAGCTCGAAGGTTTCGTCTGGAGCTGGGCCTACGGTCAGCCCCTGTCCAGCCCGGCCCAACAGTGCGCCGTCCACAACGGCGGCGGGCGCTTCCAGGCCGAAGCGTGCGCACAGTTCCTGCCTTATGTCTGCGCCGCGGCCGACGGCTGGCACATCACCACCGCGGCCGGTGTCTTCGGCAGTGGCGAGTCGGCCTGCGCCGCGCAGTTCCCGGGCAGCACTTTCGCGGTGCCGCGCAACGGCTATCAAAACGAGTTGCTGAAGGCGGCCAAAGCGCAGTCCGGTGTCGACCGGGTCTGGCTGGCCTACACCGACCGTGGTAACGGCTCCGATTGGGTTGCCGGTTCGGCATCAACGGCACCGACGGCTCCGGGCACGCCGGGCGTCATCCCGTCAGGGCCGTTAGGGCCGTTAGGGCCG
>CAZPZQ010000086.1:0-11512 GCA_964590745.1 uncultured Mycobacterium sp.
AACCTGACCAACATCTGAGTGTTCTCGACAGTCACGGAACGCCTCTCCAATCGGTGACCGCAACGGGCGTGCGACAACCTTCGCCTGTGCGACCGACCTTCGCAATCGACCGCGAGGCCAAGGGTTTTGCCGCGGCGACATGGAGCGATGTGGACCGTTGGAAAATGCCGGGCCGGGTGCTCACAAGATTCGCAGATCTTGCTCGCACCCGGCCCGGCACCCGGAGCGCTGGCACTACTCCGCTGCGAGTTCTGACCGAAGGAGGGTTTCGGTGTGCCGCGCTATCCCGGTAACAATCCCGCCTTGGACACCTCCGACGCCCGGGCTTGCGATCGTGGTCGACACGGGTTTACAGCCCAGCGCCTTCCATCGACTTCTTGAACTTCACCGGCTTGCAGTCCCGGAAGGCGTTGGTGTCGAAGTCCGGATCCGACATCACGCCCCAGATCTTCCGCCGCTGCATCCCGATCGTCCCCGCGTCATAGATGGGGAGGATGACGGCCTCCCGCAAGTACCTCTCCAGCGGGTACTCTCTGTTCAACGCGTTCGTCCCGGTGACTTGCATGCACTTGAAGACGGCATCGAACAACAGCTCGCAGGAAAATACCTTGGCCATGGCGCCGAACGCCTGCCCTTCCTCTTGATACAGGTCGAGGTAGTGTGCCGCCTTCCAGCAGAGATAGCGACTCGCTTCGATCCGCATCGCAATATCGGCGAGCATATAACCCACCGCCTGATGGTGAATGATCGGCTTGTCGCCCGCTGCGGTGTAGGTCTTCGACCAATCCATGGTCCATTCCAATGCGGAGCGCGCCACACCCACTGCGGCAATACCCGCGACGGGGCCGGACCAGGTGAACGCCTTGGAGATGACCAGGTCGCCGTCGCCGACCGCAAAAGCGTTTTCCTCGGGAATCCGGCAGTTGTTGAACTCGATCCAGTTGTTCTGGTTGGTACGGTGGCCAACTTTGTCGATCGGAGGCTTGAACTCCATACCCGGCGTGCCGCGGGGCACCAACATGCAGCTCAAGCCCTCTTTACCGCCTTTTTCGCGGTCCGTTCGAACGATGATCATGTTGACGTTGGCACCCTTGAGATCCCAACCGCCCGAACTGCTCGGCCAGAACTTCGATCCGTTCAGCACATATTCGCCTTTGGCTGCGTCATATTCCGCAGTCATCTGCAAACCTGCGGAATGCGTGCCGGGGTGATCGAAATTCGCCGTCCCGCTGGCTTCGCTCACATTGTAGCCGGCAATGTATTCGCCGGTCGGGTCGCTGGTGGCCTCGGTCAGCCATTTCTTTTTTTGCTCTTCTGTTCCGAACCAGATCAGCGGCATCAGTGCAAGCCCGTTTACCAGGAGTATGCACCCGAAACCGGGATCCACCGCACAAATCTCTTCGGAGATGATCTGTACATCAATATTAGTGGCCCCCGACCCGCCGTACTCTTCCGGGAGGAACCCGAAGGCAAAACCCAGCTTGTACGCCTCCACATAGACCGATTTCATCATCGCGAAAGCCTTTTGTGGATCAGGCTCCGCATCAGCCTTCTCAGCGACGGGGCCGAGAAGGTCTCGCGAGAATTCTCGGGCGGTCTTCTGGAGCGCCAACTGTTCGGTAGTCAGCGTGAAATCGATTGGCATAACACTCCCTTCGTGAGATCGCCACCATGGCTTGAACTGCGATCTATCGTCAGCCTAGAACCGCCGTTTCGGTGACCGGTGTCCCACGATGGGACACTTTCAACCGTCCACGAGCAGCCAAATTTGGTCGGTCGAACTTGGATTAGCACGACGCTGGCAGCATCGGAATCGGTCTGCGCCCCAGAGGACAAGTTCGATTAAGGCACCGAGGACGCTAGTGGCCGCGGGCCACCCACTCGTCGTAGTTGACGATCTCGTCGCCGATCCGGGTGGTATCGCCGTGGCCGGTGTAGACGACGGTGTCGTGCGGCAGGGTGCCCAGCCGTTCGGATATCGACGCCAGGATGGTCGGGAAGTCGGAGAACGAGCGCCCGGTGGCGCCTGGCCCGCCGGCGAACAGGGTATCGCCGCTGAACACCGCGCCCAGGTCGGGCGCATACCAGCACACCGACCCCGGTGAGTGGCCCGGGGTGTGCAGCGCGCGCAGTTCGGTGCCGGCAACGGTCAGTCTGTCTCCGTCGGAAACCGGACGAAATGCGCTGTCCGGGTGTGTCATACGCCAGAGCATGTCATCGGCCGGATGCAACAGAACCGGCGCGTCGAGAACCCCCTTGAGCTCCGGAGCTACAGTGATGTGGTCATTGTGGCCGTGCGTGCAGACCACCGCCACCACATTGCGGCCACCGACCGCCGCCACAATCGGGGCGGCGGTATGGGCGGCGTCGAACACCACGACGTCCGAATCGTCACCGACGATCCAGATGTTGTTGTCGACCTCCCAACTGCCGCCATCCAGTTCGAAGACACCGCGGGTAACCACCCGCTCAATGCTGGTCACAGGATCACCACCGAGCGCAGCACGGTACCGTCGTGCATCTTGTCGAATGCCTTCTCGACCTCGCCGAGGCCGATGCGCTCGGAGACGAATTTGTCCAGCGGTAACCGACCCTGCAGGTATAAATCAACCAGGGTGGGGAAGTCACGCTCAGGCAAACAGTCGCCGTACCAAGACGACTTCAACGCACCGCCGTGCGAGAAGAAGTCGAGCAACGGCATGTCCAGTCGCCACTCTGGCGCCGGAACACCCACCAGCACCACCGTCCCGGCCAGATCCCGGGCATAAAATGCCTGCTTCCAGGTCTCAGGACGACCAACCGCGTCGATCACCACGTCGGCGCCGAAGCCGTCGGTGAGATCCTGAATCGCCTGCACAACGTCGACCCCGTGGGCGTTGACGGTATCGGTGGCGCCGAAGTCACGCGCCCAATCCAATTTGGTGGCATCGGTGTCCACCGCGATGATTCGCTTGGCGCCAACCAGTCGGGCACCGGCGATCGCCGCGTCCCCCACACCGCCACAACCGATCACTGCGACTGTGTCGTCACGGCCGACTCCACCGGTGTTCACCGCCGCGCCGAAGCCGGCCATCACGCCGCAACCCAGCAACCCTGCTGCCGCCGGGTCGGCGTTCGGGTCGACCTTGGTGCATTGGCCGGCATGCACCAGTGTTTTGTCGGCGAACGCCCCGATGCCCAACGCTGGAGTGAGTTCAGTGCCATCGGCCAACGTCATTGGCTTCGACGCGTTGAAGGTGTCAAAGCAATACCACGACCGGCCTCGTTTGCACGCCCGGCACTGACCGCACACTGCCCGCCAGTTCAACACCACGAAATCTCCGGGCTCCACCGCGGTTACCCGCGACCCGACCTTCGCCACCGTGCCGGCCGCCTCGTGGCCTAGCAAAAATGGATACTCGTCGGTGATACCGCCGTCCCGGTACATCAAGTCGGTATGACAAACCCCACAGGCGGCCACGTCAACCACCACATCTTCAGGCCCGGGATCCGGAATGACGACGTCCACCAACTCAACCGGCGCGCCCTTCTGCCTTGAGATTACGCCGCGAACTGTCTGACTCATGGTGTCCTGTCTTGTCGTTGGATTTCGATCAAGGTTCGGTCCCGCATACCGAAGCGGGACTCATGCTGGGACGGCGGCACCGGCCACGACGCTTACTGAGGCGCCACAGGGGTGCCCGCGATGCGCTTCCCCGCGATCCGCGGCTCGCGGCACTCACACCGTGTATGAGGTCGCCCCGGTACCGGCGAGCCGCCCGCCGTCGACGATCAGGTATTCCTCCCGAATCGGTCTGCCCGCGAACCAGTCTTCGAGGATCTCCCGGGTACCGGCGGCGTAACGAGCCTGCGCCGACAGGGTGCTGCCCGAGATGTGCGGCGTCATCGCGTTGTTAGGCATTGTGCGCCACGGGTGTTCCCGTGGCGGCGGCTGCGGGTACCAGACGTCACCGGCGTAGCCGGCGAGTCGACCGCTCTCCAGGGCCGCCACAATCGCGTCTCGCACACAGATCTCGGCACGCGCGGTGTTGACGATGTAGGACCCTTGCCGCATCGACGCCAGCAACGTCTCGTCGAACAGGTGATGAGTCTGTGGGGTCAGCGGTGTGTGAATGGACACCACGTCGACCGCGCGAACCATCGACTCCGCATCGGGATGGAAGGTCACGTTCAATTTTTGCTCAACGTCGACGGGCAGGCGGTGGTTATCCGTGTAATGCAGGTTGACATCGAACGGCGCCAGCCGGCGTAACACCGCTCGTCCGATCCGCCCTCCGCCGATCACCCCAACGTCGAAGCCCTCGAGGTCATAAGCGCGCTGAACGCAATCGGCAATATTCCACCCGCCTCCACTGGCCCAACCGTGGGACGGGACGAAGTTGCGCACCAAGGCGAGGATTTGCATCACGGCGTGCTCGGCAACGCTGATGCTGTTGCTGTAGGTTTCTTCGACGACGGTAATGCCGCGATCGATCGCCGCCTTGAGGTCGACGTGGTCCGATCCGATCCCGGCGGTCACGGCCAGCTGAAGTCTGGGAGCCTTTTCGATTCGCTCGGCGGTCAGGTAGGCCGGCCAGAACGGCTGGGAAATGACCACCTCGGCATCGGGGAGTTCGCGCTCGAACTCTGAGTCCGGACCGTCCTTGTCGGAGGTGACCACCAACTCGTGGGAGCCGCGTTCCAGGAATTCCCGTAGCCCAAGAGCGCCGGACACGCAGCCGACCAGCTCGCCGGGCGTGAAGTCAATCGCCGACGGGGAAGGCAATGTCTGGCCATCCGGATACCGGTCCAACACCGGGATCGAATCACGAGAATAAGCGGGCGGGTAGCCGGCGACCGGATCGGGGTATAACACCATCACAACTTTGGCCACGAGATCCTCCTTTATGCCTGAAAAGTTAGCCGGCGCACCGTCGTTCATGGATCGGGTGTTTGTTGTTACGCCCGCGAAAGCTTAACCCGCTTACCGCTCACGACCGCAGTCAATCGGCATCCCAATATGGGACACACACCGCAGTGACATGCCGGTGCAAAATCGAGGGTTGCGTCATCCGCCGTGTCACATCGACGCTTCACCGGGCTGAGCCGATCTCAACAATGTCGTCACGGACTCACGCACGCCGCTACCCGCCCGACGGGGCCCGTCATCGCCCCACGTTCCGAGGATGAGCGCTGCAACGCGCAGCATTCGCCAAACTGATCAGTAACATGTGATCTTGGCCTACGATGGCTCCGAAATGTGAGCAGACACATACCCACCCCACCGGTGAGTAAGGAACCAACGATGCCCGACACGAGCAGCCTGCTGCAGGTTGCGGCCGCCCGTATCGGTTTTCTGGAGCAGGGCAGGCCCGGCGCGCACGGTGTCTCCGACCTGATCGTTGCATCCTGGGAACGCAGCCAAGCCGCCGGCGTCGACGCCGCTCAGCCGTCGGCCGTGCAAACCGACGAAATCGGGGTGGGATCGCGCTTGATGCGATGCGCGCAGCCGGTGCTCGAACAGTTGGAACTCGATACCGCCGACATGCCGCTCGTTATCGCTCTCACCGACAAGAAAGCCCGCATTATCCAGCGGATCGACTCATCACCATCGGTCGCCCGGTTGCTCGACCGAATACAGTTTGCTCCGGGGTTCGACTGCTCGGAGGCGGTCCTGGGCACAAACGGCATTGGAACCGTCCTCGAGGCGGGTCAACCGGTCAGCGTCGTCGGTCCCGAACACTTCATCGACCACCTCCAGCCCTTCGCCTGCACCGGCGCTCCCATCATCGACTCGGTGACCGGGCGCATCGAGGGCGTTCTGGACATCACGTCGCTGGCGCAGGCGTGGAGTCCGGTCATGCACACCCTGGTCAAAAGCGCCGCAAAGGATATCAGTCGCAACCTCCTCCTCGACCGAGCCCAGTCCCAGCACGCCATCTTCGATACTTACCTCCGCATCGCCGCCCGATCGACAAGGCAGGCGGTGTTCGCGTTCGGCGACACATTGTTCATTGCCAGCACCGCTGCCCAACAGATGTTCGACGCAACCGAGCAACAGGTACTCCGCGAGCACGCAACGTTTCTGATGACCCACAACGAACGCGCCAGCGACACCGTCACCCTGCCGGGCAGCCAGCGCGTCGTCCACATCCGGGGAACCCGCATCCTTACCGCTTCGGAAGTCGCGGGCATGGTGGTGGTCGCCGAGCCTGTGGAATCTCTAGACGCTGGATCCCCAGATGACTTCGCCGAGCGAGTGTTGCCGCAGATCGGAGTCGCGACCCAGCAAACCTCAAAACTTGCCGATGTACTCTTTCGCTCGCGCGGTACCTTGGCCGCCGGGCGCTCCCTTACCTGGACGCGCGCTTGCGGCGAATTGCGGACGGCGCTCGAGAAGAAGCAGTCGGCGCTTCTCCTGGGCGAGACCGGCGTAGGGAAGTTCACCCTGGTAATGGAGCTCTTCCATGCCATCTATCCCAACGCCCACAGTATCGCTGTTGACATGACCCAGATCGAAGGCTCCCAGTCGGACATCAAGTCGCTACTGAGCAATCCAGCGGAACCCACACTGCATGTGGTGCGTGACATCGATCAGGCAACAACCGAGGGCATCAAACAGCTGCAGGCGTATCTCGACGCGATCGAATCAATGGATGGACCGGTATGGGTTGTCGCGACCTCGTCGCGCTCACCGGCCGGTTCGCACCTGCCATTCTGCGCACTGCTGAGTCATTTCGACGCCTCAATCACCTTGCCGCCGCTACGATGTCGCACCGACGACCTACCCGCCATCACCGCCGCCCTGCTGACTGCTATTGCACCTGACCGCAAAGTCCACCTCAATTCAGCGGCACAGCGCCGCATCTCCTGCTACTCCTGGCCACGAAATATCGCCCAGTTGCGCGAAGCACTCGTCTACGCCCTTCGCCGACGTCCGGTCGGCGAGATCCAAGAGATTGACCTGCCCGGGTACTGCCGTACCGCCTGCAACCATGTTTTAACACCGCTCGAAGTCATGGAGCGCGACGCAATCGTCGAAGCACTGCACGATAGCAATGGCAACCGGGTTGCCGCCGCAACGCGACTTGGAATGTCGCGATCCAGCCTGTACCGGAAGCTGAAAACATACGGCATCACCGTATAACCCGGGCAGCAGATCGCCGGACGAATCCGCGCTGTCACCGCGGCACCGATTACAACGGAGCCAACAGCATCCGGGCGCACCCACAGCGCACGGCCAACCCGCGTACCACAGGCGGTACACAGCTCTGTTATGCTCCACGGAATTTGTTGACAGCGTCGTCAAACCGGGGAGAAGCGCCATGCGGCCGATGGTTCGTCCGTCCGTGCCCACCACTGCTGCCGCGACGGTGCTCGTCGCGAGTGGGCTGATCGGAGCCGCCCCGAGTACTGCAGCACACCCTGGCGTGGCGACGCACGACGTTCGGCTGACGGCGACGGACCCGGCAACCTTCTTCGACGAGATGCGCGACATGTTCGACAAGGAGTTGACCTTCAACGCCATTTCCCGGTTCGTCGAGCACAACCAGGGACTGGTCGCCGACCAGGCCGCGTTGATCAACGACATCGTCAAGAGCTTCCCTGCCGAGGACCGCGACGTCGCCACCTTCGCGTTGCAGCACCTGTTCGAGGCCAACAACATGCTGGCCGACGCCGGCCAAGCATCGTTTCTCGGCACCCTCGGGGTGCGCACCATCGATCCCGAGGTGTTCAACCAGTCGCTGTTGTTTCCCGGTGAAGCGGCCGCCATCGAATCCGAGTTCGGCGGACTGCAGGGCGCCGTCGGCCACGGGTTGGTGCTCGCCGCCGGCCTGGCTGAGCTGCTGAGCGGCAAAGAGCCGGCCGGCCTGGACGATCTGCTGGTGCAACTGCTCGACGACGTACGTGCGTTCAATACCAATCTCATCAGCGCCCAATTCGCGTTCAATGCAGAGCTGTTGGCCGGCGAACGGGCCTTGCTGGATGCCATGTTCGGTGCCTCCGGCCACGAACTGGCCCGCGATATCTTCGTCCGCGGCTTCAATGCGTTCAACATGCAGTTCGATGTCCAGCAGCAGAGCGTGAACGGTCTGCTCGGACTGACCAATTACGACCCGCAGGCCCTGACTGCATCGCTGTTGTTGCCCACCCAAAACGGCGACTACCTCAACGACGGCAGCATCGGCGGCCTGTTCGGCGTACTCAACCAGAATCTGGCCCTGCTCGGCAGCGCCTTGATCGCAAAAGATGCCGGAGAGCTCATCGGCATGGGCGGGGACGCCGACGACGCCGCGTTCTTCGCCGCTATCGAGAACGCGTTCACCACGCTGGCGGGTGGCCCGTTCGGTGATGTGCTCAGCACCGGTCTGCAGCCGTTGTTCGCCGACATCGGCGACATCTTCGCGGCGCTCTGGTAAGCCCGCCGACAGTTGGTCGCGGGGATCAGAACAGCGAGAACTGCTCCCCGGGAGCGCCCACCTCGGCGAACTCCTCGATGCCGGTGCCGTCGGCGACCGACCGGATGCAGTCCATGAACTGCACATCGGACACTGTGGGCACGCCCAGTTCACGGGCCAGATAGCCCTTGCCCTGCTCGGGCCGGGACGCGTTGCAGATCACCAGCGACGTGTTCGGGTCGACGATGTCGCTGTAGGCCAGCCCGGCGTGCAGGATGCGTTCGAGGAGTTCTTCGTGGGTGCGGGTGCATTCAGCTGACAACGCCACCCGCATACCTTGCACCAGCGGCCGGCCCCGAACGTAGCGGCCCGGATTCAGGTATCGACACGGCATCCGCGCGGCCAGCGCCTTCAGCGGTCGCAGTTCGTCGTAGGTGATCCGGCCGTTGGGCCACTGACGTCGAGTCACCGGCCGCACCGGCAGCCATACGTCGCGCTCCCGAGCCTGCCGCAGCGCCCGCCGCAACACCGCCGCGAGCACCCGGGCGTCGTCCACGGCGTCATGCGGGCGAAGTTGGGCGACACCCCAATGCGCGGCCAGCGTTGCCAGCCGCAGATTTTCCAGCCCGAGGTCGAGCCGTCGGGCCAGCTCCACGGTGCACATCACCGTGTCGACCGGCAGTTCGGCGTCGGCGGCCTCGGCTTCGGCCGCCAGGAAGGCGTAATCGAAGCCGACGTTGTGCGCGACCAGCGTGCGTCCCTGCAGCAGTGCGCCGACTTCCGCGACGACCTCACGGAACTGCGGCTGGCCGGTGAGCATGGCCGCGGTCAGGCCGTGCACGTGGGTGGGGCCGGGGTCAGTTCCCGGGTTGATCAGGCTAGCGAACGATCGCTCCACCTCGCCGTCCGGATCCAGTGTCAACACCGCGACGCTGATGATGCGGGCGTGGCCGGGGCGGAAACCCGAGGTTTCCACGTCGACCACCGCCCAGCCCGAGCCGGTGTCGTCGGCCGGTCGACCCCAGCACACATCCATACCTTGAGAATGGCACGCCGCACCGGCAATGGCTGGTCGCCGGGCGTCGTGTCGTGAACTTAAACTGCCCGGGTGATCACCGCCCGCGGACGCCTGGCTCTGGCCGCCGGCGCGTGCGCCCGGTGGGCGTCCCGGGTCACCGGCCGCGGCGCCGGCGCCATTACCGGTGGCCTGGTCGCGATGACGCGGGTCCGCGCCCTCCATCGCCACCTCCGCGCGGGGCGGCGCAGCGTCGTCGTCACCGGCACCAACGGCAAATCCACCACCACTCGGATGGTCGCGGCGGCGCTGGGTGGCCTGGGGCCGGTGGCGACCAACGCCGAGGGCGCCAACATGGATGCCGGCCTGGTCACCGCGCTGGCGGCGAACCCGAACGCCTCACTGGCGGCGCTGGAAGTCGACGAGATGCACGTGCCGCATGTCCTGGATGCGCTGGACGGCGCCGCCGTGACCGTTTTGTTGAACCTGTCCCGCGACCAACTGGACCGGGTCGGCGAGATCAACGTGGTGGAGCGGGCGCTGCGCGCCGGCTTGGCTCGTCACCCACAGACCGTGGTGGTGGCCAACTGTGACGACGTGTTGATGACATCGGCGGCCTACGACTGCCCACGCGTGGTGTGGGTGGCCGCCGGCGGCAGCTGGTCGGGCGACTCGGTCAGCTGCCCGCGCAGCGGCGAGATGATTGTGCGCGACGGGCGGCACTGGCATTCCACCGGAGCGCACTTCACGCGACCCGACCCGCACTGGTGGTTCGACGAGGAAAAGCTCTACGGACCGGACGGCCTAGCGCTGCCGATGATGCTGGCGCTGCCCGGCGCGGTCAACCGCGGCAACGCCGCCCAGGCCGTCGCCGCCGCGGTGGCGTTAGGTGTGGAACCGGCCGCCGCGGTGGCGGCGGCGTCCGGGGTCGACGAGGTCGCCGGGCGATACCGCACCGTGCGCGTCGGTGACCATGTGGTGCGGATGTTGCTGGCCAAGAATCCCGCCGGCTGGCAAGAAGCACTGGCCATGGTGGACAAACACGCCGCCGGGGTGGTGATCGCCGTCAACGGGCAGGTGCCCGACGGCGAGGACCTGTCGTGGCTGTGGGATGTGCGTTTCGAGCACTTCGACGAGGTGCCGGTGGTCGCGGCCGGAGAACGCGGCACCGATCTGGCGGTGCGGCTGGGCTACGCCGAGGTGGAGCACACCCTGGTGCATGACACCCTGGCCGCCATCCGGTCGTGCCCGCCGGGCCGGGTCGAGGTGGTGGCCAACTACACCGCGTTCCTGCAGTTGCAACGGCGGCTGGACAGCTATGGCTGACCCGGCGCCGACGATGCCGAGCGAAGCGATGAGGAGGCGGCGCAATTAGCACGGCGCGGATCGGGCTGGTGCTGCCCGACGTGATGGGCACCTACGGCGATGCCGGCAACGCGCTGGTGCTGCGGCAACGGCTGCGGCTGCGCGGGATCGCCGCCGAAATCGTCGAGATCACCTTGGCCGAGCCGGTGCCGGAATCGCTGGACCTGTACACGCTGGGCGGCGCCGAGGACTCCGCCCAGCTACTGGCCACCCGGCATTTGGTCCGGTATCCGGGCTTGCAGCGGGCGGCGGCCCGCGGGGCGCCGGTGCTGGCCGTCTGCGCTGCCATCCAGGTGCTCGGCCAGTGGTATGAGACGTCGACCGGCGAGCGGGTCGACGGGGTGGGGCTGCTGGACGTCACCACCTCGCCGCAGGATGAACGCAGCATCGGCGAGGTGGTCGCCAAGCCGTTGGTGGCGGGCTTGACGGAGTTGCTGACCGGATTTGAGAACCATCGCGGCGGCACGCTGCTGGGTGACTCGGCGGCGCCGCTGGGCAAGGTGGTCAAGGGGGCGGGCAACCGGGCCGGTGACGGTTTCGACGGCGCGGTGCAGGGCAGCGTGGTCGCCACCTACCTGCACGGCCCGTGCCTGGCCCGCAACCCGGAACTTGCCGACCTGCTGTTGGGCAGGGTGGTCGGCGAATTGGCGCCGGTGGAGTTGCCGGAGGTGGAGTTGCTGCGCCGGGAGCGATTGCGGGCCTAGGGCCGCCAGGTCAGGGCCGCCAGCCGCGGGACACCAAGGCGGCGCGGGTG
>CAZPZQ010000087.1:0-11344 GCA_964590745.1 uncultured Mycobacterium sp.
CCGAGTACGGCCTCAAAGCGATCCCGGCGGGCGGCTTCTGCGACATCGCCGGCATGACCGCAGTCGAAGAACTGGCGCCCGACGAACGTGACCGGGCCATGTACAAGCAGAAGACCTGGAAACGGATAGCGGTACTGTTCGCCGGGCCGGGCATGAACTTCATCATCGGTCTGGTGCTGGTCTACGCCATCGCGGTGGTCTGGGGACTGCCCAACCTGCACCCGCCGACGTCGGCGACTATCGGCGAAACGGCTTGTGTGGCACCCGAGGTCGCCAAAGGCGAGCTGGGCGAGTGTACCGGTCCCGGTCCGGCGGCACTGGCCGGAATCCGGGCAGGCGACGTCGTGGTCAAAGTCGGTGATACCGACGTGCACAACTTCGAAGAGATGGCCGCCGCGGTGCGCAAGCAGCGCGGCATGACGCCGGTGGTCATCGAACGCGACGGTGCCACCATGACCAAGTACGTCGACGTCACCGCGACTCAACGCTGGATTACCGAGAAGGGCGCACCCGACGCGAGTCCTGCCGAGGTCGGTGCTATCGGGGTGGGCGCTGCGCAGTTCGGTCCCACCCACTACAACCCGGTTTCCGCAGTGCCGGCCAGCGTGGCGTTCACCGGCGACCTCGGGATAGAACTGGGCAAGGCGTTGGCCGCGATTCCCACCAAAGTGGGCGCCCTGGTGCACTCGATCAGCAACCCCAGCGGACCGCGGGACCCGGAAACCCCGATCAGCGTGGTCGGCGCGTCGATCATCGGCGGTGACACCGTGGACCACGGGCTGTGGGTGGCGTTCTGGTTTTTTCTGGCTCAACTGAACTTCATTCTCGCCGTCCTCAACCTGGTGCCGTTGCTTCCGTTCGACGGCGGACACATCGCGGTCGCGCTCTTTGAGAAGATCCGCAATATGATCCGGTCGGCGCGCGGGATGGTGGCCGCGGCGCCGGTGAACTATCTCAAGCTGATGCCGGCGACATACGTCGTGTTGATCGTGGTGGTGGGCTATATGCTGCTGACCGTGACGGCCGATCTGATCAATCCGATCAGGTTGTTCTGAGCCAACACGGGATCCGGCACAACGAACGACAGCCCACCGGCGAACATCCGCTCGATTGGCCCGCGGTGGCGGCCACCGACCGGCATGAGGCGGTACCGAACCCGGTGCTGGCGGTCAGGACGGATCTACCGGCGGTTTGCCGGTCGTGGCCGTAAGCTGAAGGGAGCCGATTCCGGCCTAGCCGGGCACCAGTTCGCAGAAAAGAGTCAGCTATGTCGGCGCCATCGATTTTCCGCTTGGTCGACGAGCGGCGGGTATCGGTGGTGCGCGATGCCGCCGCCGTGTGGCGGGTGCTGGACCAAGACCCGGTCGGGTCGTGCATGGTCGCGGCGCGGGTAGCCGATCACGGCGTGGACCCGCATTCGATCGGCGGTGAGTTGTGGGCCCGACGGGGCGTGCACGAGTCGCTGTGTTACGCCGGCGCCAACCTGATCCCGCTGCGCGGCACCACCGCCGACTTGAACGCGTTCGCCGATAAGGCGATGGGCAGCGTTCGGCGCTGCTCATCGCTGGTCGGCAGAGCCGAGTTGGTGTTGCCGATGTGGCAGCGGTTGGACAGCAGTTGGGGTCCGGCTCGCGATGTGCGGGAGAGCCAACCGCTGATGGCGCTGCACACCATGCCGAGCTGCCCGCTTGACCCTGAGGTGCGTCAGGTGCGGCCGGACGAACTGGACGCCTACCTGGTGGCAGCCATCGACATGTTCATCGGCGAGGTCGGTGTCGACCCACGGCTCGGCGACGGTGGTCGCGGGTATCGCCGTCGGGTGGCCAACCTCATCGCGGCGGGCCGAGCCTGGGCCCGTTTCGAGCATGGTGAGGTGGTGTTCAAGGCCGAGGTGGGGTCGCAGTCGCCGGCGGTGGGCCAGATCCAAGGCGTCTGGGTGCACCCGGAGCGGCGCGGGCAGGGACTGGGCGCCGCCGGCACCGCAATGCTGGCGGCGGTGATCGTCGGGTCTGGCCGCATCGCCAGTCTGTATGTCAACGACTTCAACCTGGTGGCTCGGGCCACCTACGAGCGGGTTGGGTTCGCTCAAGTGGGCACGTTCGCGACGGTACTGCTCGACTGATCTCCGCCGAGCCTGGAGTTATGGCGCAGAAGTGCGAGTAGCGATCACCGTAACAAACAGTCTCGGCAACCCCGCGGGTGCCAGGTAACGATCCGGTCTCGGTGCGCCTACCCCGGCGAGCCCGAGACTTTTCGTAACATCAGCCACAATGACCACTTTTGCAATACCCGTATCGCGGGTTGCGTGTTTGTCGGTTGCGGCACTCACGATGGCCGCCGTCGCGGCATGCACCCCGCGCCCGGACAGTCCCGCCCCGGTGGCCGAGCAGTTCTTCGCCGCGCTGGCCACTGGCGACACCAGTGCCGCGGCCCAGCTCAGCGACGATCCGGTGAGCGCACGCGAAGCGCTCAACGCCGCCTGGGCCGGATTGCAGGCCAGTCACCTGGACGCTCAGATCCTCGGAGCGCACTACACCGACGACACCGGCAGCGTGGCCTACCGCTACACCTGGCAGCTGCCCAAGCATCGAAGCTGGACCTACGACGGCGAGTTGAAGATGGTCCGCAATGAGGGCCGTTGGGAAGTCCGTTGGACCGCCACCGGGCTGCATCCCAAGCTGGGTGAGCACCAGACGCTGTCGTTGCGGGCCGACCCGCCCCGGCGCGCCTCGGTCAACGAAGTCGGCGGCACCGAGGTCCTGGTGCCGGGCTACCTGTACCACTATCAGTTGGACGCCCGGGCCGCGGGCCTTGATCTGATGCGGACCGCACGCAAGGTGGTCGAGGCGTTACAGCCGTTCGACGACACCTTGACCGACCCGCAGCAGCTCGCCGAACAGGCCAGCGCTTCGGCGACACCCCTGGATCTGATCACCTTGCGCAAAGCGGACAACAACCGGGTGGCGCCGGCGATCGGTGAACTGCGCGGCGTCGTGATCACCCCGCGCGCCGAGCTGTTGGCGACCGACGACACCTTCGCACCAGCTCTGATCGCCGAAGTGAAAAAAGCTGTCGCCGACGAACTCGACGGTCAGGCGGGCTGGCGCGTGGTCAGCGTGAACCAGAACGACGTCGACGTCGCCACGCTGCATGAGGTCGCGCCCGCGCCGGCCCCGGCGATCACGCTCAGCCTGGACCGGTCGGTGCAACGAGCCGCCCAGCATGCGGTCAACACCCGGGGCGGGCCAGCGATGATCGTGGCGATCAAACCGTCGAGCGGCGAGATCCTGGCCGTCGCCCAGAACGCGGCCGCCGACGCCGACGGTCTGATCGCGACCACCGGCCTGTACCCGCCCGGGTCGACGTTCAAGATGATCACCGCCGGCGCCGCCATCGAGCGAGACATGGCGACCCCGAACACGCTGCTCGGCTGCCCCGGCGAGGTCGATATCGGTGAACGTACCATCCCCAACTACGGCGGATTCGACCTCGGTATGGTGTCGATGTCCAGGGCCTTCGCCAACTCCTGCAACACGACGTTCGCCGAGTTGGCCAGCCGGATGCCGCCTCGGGCGCTGACCCAGACGGCCGCCCGATACGGCCTTGGAATCGACTACCTGGTGGACGGCATCACCACGGTGACGGGATTGGCGCCGCCGACGGTGAACCTCGCCGAGCGCACCGAGGACGGCTTCGGTCAGGGCAAGGTACTGGCCAGTCCGTTCGGCATGGCGCTGGCCGCGGCCACCGTTGCCGCCGGCAAGACCCCGGTACCGCGGCTGATCGAGGGCAGGGCAACCGCGGTCAATGGTGACAGCACCCCGATCACCGCGCCCATGCTCGACGGTCTGCGCGCCATGATGCGACTGGTGGTCACCGACGGCACGGCCCGCGACATCGCCAACTGCGGTGCGGTGTTCGGTAAGACCGGTGAGGCGGAGTTCCCGGGCGGGTCGCACTCCTGGTTCGCCGGATACCGCGGTGACCTGGCCTTTGCCACATTGATCGTCGGCGGCGGCAGCTCCGAATACGCGGTCCGGATGACAAAGATCATGTTCGACTCGCTTCCGGATGACTTTCTGACCTGAGCTTTCCCCACCGCTCCACTAGGCTTTTACCGTGTCAACCCGCGTTGCGCTGTCCCCGGGCGTGCTGTCCCCGATGCGGGCGGTGCCCAAGTCGATCCCGCGCCCGGAATACGTCGGCAAACCCACCGCCCGAGAGGGTAGCGAGCCCTGGGTGCAAACCCCCGAAGTCATCGACAAAATGCGGGTGGCGGGCCGGATCGCCGCGGGTGCGCTAGCCGAGGCGGGAAGGGCAGTGGCGCCGGGGGTGACCACCGACGAATTGGATCGCATCGCTCACGACTACATGGTCAGCCATGGCGCCTACCCGTCGACGCTCGGTTACAAGGGGTTTCCCAAGTCGTGCTGCACTTCGCTCAACGAGGTCATCTGTCACGGCATCCCGGATTCCACCGTGATCGCCGACGGCGACATCGTCAATATTGACGTCACCGCCTACATCGACGGTGTGCACGGCGATACCAACGCGACATTCTTGGCCGGCGACGTCTCTGCGGAGCACCGGTTGCTCGTCGAGCGCACCCGGGAGGCGATGATGCGCGCGATCAAGGCGGTCAAGCCCGGCCGCGCCCTGTCGATAATCGGCCGGGTGATCGAATCGTATGCGAATCGCTTCGACTACAACGTGGTTCGCGACTTCACCGGCCACGGGATCGGCACCACGTTCCACAACGGCTTAGTAATCCTGCACTATGACCAGCCGGCGGTAACCACAGTCATCGAGCCCGGCATGACGTTCACCATCGAACCGATGATCAACCTCGGCGGGCTGGAGTACGAGATCTGGGACGACGGCTGGACGGTGGTCACCAAAGACGGCAAGTGGAGCGCGCAGTTCGAGCACACCTTGGTTGTCACCGACGACGGCGCCGAAATCCTCTCCCTGCCCTGACCCTTGGTCACGGCCGACCACGCGCTGCGCCCTCTCGGTCGCGGCCGGGTCGGCCAAAGCGCCAGTGGCGCAGAGATTTCTGGGTGAGATTCTTTGCCAGGTCTCACCGCCCGGGAATCTCCGTGATCCCCGCAGAAAACGGCCCACCGACACTCGAGGGGCGGTAGCCTTGCGGAAATGCCGGCGACGATGATGACGGTCGACGGGTTCCCCATCGCGGTCAGCGTGACCGGACCGGAGAAGGGGCCCGTGGTGGTTGTGCTCGGTGCACAGCAAACGCCTTCCGCTTACGACGGGCTTTGCCAGCGGCTGCACACCGCGACGCTGCGTACTGTGGTTATCGGCGCCGACCAGCGGCTGACCACCAAGTCGGTGATCGGCATCATGGACGCACTCGACATTCAATGGGGAGTTCTGGTCGGCGATCGAGCGGGCGGCGAGCGGGCCTGGGAGCTGGCGGCCAAGCGGCTGGATCGCTTCGTCGGCTTGGTGGTGATCGACCGCGGGCATCCGCGGGTGCCCGATCTCAATGGGGTGATCCGCGACGAGTGCTGCCCACCGGTGGAAATCAACACCACCGCGTTGGTCAGCAGCCGGGCCGCGCAGGCGGTAGCACAGGCCAGCCAGCGATATGTCTACGGTGATTACCGGGTGGTGGAACTGCTCGCTCGGCGCAACGCCCAAGAGTCCACCGCCCAGTTGGCGGTCGAGATCGTGTTGCGGGCCAACACTTGGTGATGCCGCCAGCACCTTCGGGTGTCGACCAGCAGGTGGGCGTGCTCGGGTAGCGTGACAGGGCGCAAATATCCAGGCGCATGTCGTCGACAGAGGAGCGCAATGACTGGGTCCGCCACCTTGTCCCGAGCCGATCTGGAGCGGCTGGTTTCGGCCGGCGAGATCGACACCGTTGTGCTGGCGTTTACCGACATGCAAGGTCGGCTCGTCGGTAAGCGGGTAGTGGCCCGGCATTTCGTCGACGAGGTATTCGAGCGCGGTGCCGAGTGCTGCAGCTACCTGTTGGCTGTCGATGCCGAGATGAACACCGTGCCCGGCTACCGGATCGCCGACTGGGGCACCGGGTACGGCGACATGGTGATGACGCCCGACCCGACAACACTGCGTCGTATTCCGTGGCTGCCCGGAACCGCGCAGGTGCTGGCCGACCTGCAGTGGCCGGACGGCAGCCCGATCGCGGTGGCGCCCCGGGGCATCCTGGCCAGCCAGATCAACCGCCTGACCGACCGGGGTCTGGCGCCGTACGCGGCAACCGAGCTGGAATTCATTGTCTTCGACGATACCTACCGCCAGGCGTGGTCCAGCGGCTACCGCGGGCTCACCCCGGCGACTGACTACAACGCCGACTACGGGTTGGTGGCCGGCGCGCGACTGGAACCGCTGCTACGAGACATCCGGCTGCACATGACCGCCACCGGCCTGCACTGCGAAGGCGTCAAGGGCGAATGCCACACCGGCCAACAGGAGATCACCTTCCGCTACGCACCGGCGATGACCGCCTGCGACAACCACACCGTCTATAAGAACGGCGCCAAAGAGATCGCTGAACAGCACGGCAAGAGTCTGACGTTCATGGCGAAATACGATGAAGGCGAGGGTAACAGCTGCCACATCCATGTCTCGTTACGGGATCAGGACGGCACCGCGGTATTCGCTGACCCCAACGAGCCGCATGGCATGTCGCCGCTGTTCCGCAGTTTCCTAGCCGGCCAGCTCGCCACGCTGCCTGAGTTGATGTTGCTTTACGCGCCGAACATCAACTCATACAAGAGATTCGCCAACGCCAGTTTTGCGCCGACCGCGGTGGCGTGGGGCCTGGATAATCGCACCTGTGCGCTGCGCGTCGTGGGTCGCGGCGACGGACTACGGGTCGAGTGCCGAGTGCCGGGTGGCGATGTGAACCCCTATCTGGCGGTGGCCGGGCTGATCGCGGGCGGTCTACACGGGATCGACAACCAAGTACCGCTGCCGGAGCCACTCGCCGGCGACGCTTACCACGCTGAACTGCAGCAGTTGCCGACTACCCTGGGTGAAGCTGCGGCGTTGTTCGCCCAGTCCGCGGTAGCGCGTAAGGCGTTCGGCGACGACGTCGTTGAGCATTACCTCAACAACGCTCGGTCGGAGGTGCGCGCGTTCAACGCGGCGGTCACCGATTGGGAAAGGGTACGTGGATTTGAGCGGTTCTGAGGTTGTCCGCCCGGTGCTGGGCTTGACCACCTACTTGGATCGGGCTCAGACCGGAGTTTGGGATGTGCCTGCCAGCTTTCTGCCGGCCGGCTATTTTCAAGGCATCACCGCGGCGGGCGGGATTGCGGTGCTGCTGCCACCACAACCGGTAGACCGCGAGATCGCCGCCCGGGCGCTCGACGGTCTGGATGGGCTGGTGATCACCGGCGGCAAAGATGTCGATCCGGCCAGCTACGGCCAGCGCCGACACCCGGCCACCGATCAGCCCGGTCGTGATCGCGACGCCTGGGAATTCGCCTTACTGGCCGAGGCCATCGACCGGGGCCTGCCGGTTCTGGGCATCTGCCGGGGTGCTCAGGTATTCAACGTCGCATTCGGTGGGACGCTGCATCAACACCTGCCCGACGTGATCGGGCATTGCGGCCACCGCGCCGGCAACGCAGTGTTCACCACAATGGGCGTGCAGACCGTGCCCGGCACCCGACTGGCGGAGCTGATCGGTGCGTCCGCCGAGGTGCGCTGCTACCACCACCAGGCCATCGCCGACGTCGGTGACCGGTTGGTGGTCAGCGCACGCGACGACGACGGGGTCATCGAGGCGATCGAGTTGCCCGGGGAGAACTTCGTGCTCGCGGTGCAGTGGCATCCCGAGGAATCGCTCGATGACCTGCGGCTGTTCACCGCGATCGTGGACGCGGCACGGTGCTACGCCACCGGGCGGGTGCCGGGGTGAACACCACTGAGTTGATCAACCCGGCGACCGAAGCGACGCTGGCAACCGTCGACCGAACCGACGCGGCAGCCGTCGACGACGCGGTGGCCAGGGCGCAGGCGGCGCAGCGGCGGTGGTCGGCCTGCGCACCTGCCGAGCGGGCGGCCGCGCTGCGGGCGTTCGCCGGCGCCGTCGACGACCACATCGCCGAATTGGCTGCGCTGGAGGTGGCCAACGCCGGACATCCGGTATCGGCGGCCGAATGGGAAGCCGGCCAGGTCCGTGACGTGTTGCAGTTCTACGCGGCCAGCCCGGAACGGTTGTGCGGACAGCAGATTCCGGTCGCCGGCGGACTCGACGTCACCTTTCACGAACCGATCGGGGTGGTCGGCGTCATCACACCGTGGAATTTTCCGATGCCGATCGCCTCATGGGGATTCGCGCCGGCTCTGGCCGCCGGGAACGCGGTGCTGATCAAGCCCGCTGAGTGGACTCCGCTGACCACCGTGCGGCTCGGTGAGCTGGCTGTCGATGCCGGCCTGGATCCCGATTTGCTGCAGGTTCTGCCCGGCACCGGTGCGACGGTGGGGGAACGCTTGGTGCACCACCCGGATGTCCGCAAGATCGTCTTCACCGGCTCGACCGCCACCGGTACCCGGGTGATGGCGGCAGCAGCGGCGCAGGTCAAGCGGGTCACCCTGGAGTTGGGCGGCAAGAGCGCGAACATCGTCTTCGACGACTGCGACCTAGAACAGGCGGCCGCCACGGCGCCTTACGGGGTGTTCGACAACGCGGGCCAAGACTGCTGTGCCCGTAGCCGAATCCTGGTGCAGGCGAAGGTTTATGACCGGTTCATGGAGCTACTCGAACCGGCGGTAGCCGGTGTCGTAGTGGGTGATCCAACCTCCAGCGACACCGAGATGGGACCGCTGGTGTCGCGTCCGCACTGGGAGAAGGTGGCATCGTATGTCGCCGAGGACGCGCCGGTGGCATTTCGTGGCACCGCACCGACCGGCCCGGGCTTTTGGTTCCCGCCCACCGTCCTGACGCCGGCGCGCACCGACCGCTGCGTCACCGAGGAGATCTTCGGGCCGGTGGTCACGGTGCTGCCGTTCGACGACGAGGCCGACGCGATCGCCCTGGCCAACGCCACCGCCTATGGGCTGTCCGGCTCGATTTGGACGGACGACCTGTCCCGCGCGGTGCGGGTGGCACGGGCGGTGGAAGCCGGCAATCTGTCGGTCAATTCGCATTCGTCAGTGCGGTTCAACACTCCGTTCGGGGGCTTCAAACAGTCGGGACTGGGTCGCGAACTCGGTCCGGATGCGCCGCTGTCGTTCACCGAAACCAAGAACGTGTTCCTCGCGATCAAGGAGGCCTGATGACGTTTCCCGCGACCGACCTAACCCAACGGTTGGCCGGACGGGTTGCTGTCATCACCGGCGGCGCCGGCGGAATCGGCCTGGCCGCGGCCCGGCGGATGCGCGCCGAGGGCGCGATGATCGTGGTCGGTGACGTCGACCCGGCGGCCGGCGCGGCGGCGGCCGACGAGTTGGACGGACTGTTCGTCGCGGTCGATGTCTCCGATCAGACCGATGTCGATGCGCTGTTCGACACCGCCGCCGACACCTTCGGTGCGGTGCACATCGCGTTCAACAACGCGGGTATCTCACCGCCGGAGGACGACGTCATCGAGCAGACCGAGTTACCGGCATGGCAACGGGTGCAAGACGTCAACTTGAAATCGGTGTATCTGTGTTGTCGTGCCGCATTGCGGCACATGGTGCCCGCGCAGCGCGGCACGATCATCAACACCGCGTCGTTCGTGGCGGTGATGGGCTCGGCGACGTCGCAGATCTCCTACACCGCATCCAAGGGCGGTGTACTGGCGATGTCGCGAGAACTGGGTGTTCAGTACGCGAGGCAGGGTATCCGGGTCAACGCGCTGTGCCCGGGCCCGGTCAACACCCCGTTGCTGCAAGAGCTTTTCGCCACCGACCCCGAGCGGGCAGCGCGCCGACTGGTGCACGTGCCGTTGGGCCGATTCGCCGAACCGGAAGAGATTGCCGCCGCGGTCGCGTTTTTGGCCAGCGACGACGCGTCGTTCATCACCGCCTCGACGTTCCTGGTGGATGGCGGCATCAGTTCGGCGTACGTGACACCGCTGTAGCGGCGACAACCCCGGCGAGCAGACGCAAAGGTCCCCGAACTGGCTATTTTCGGGAAGCGTTTGCGTCTGCTCGCGGGTGACTTCAGCCACCGGTGGCCGAGAGTCGCCAACCAGCGACAGGGCGCACTGCCCGACTGAAATGTGGCAAATCGGTTCATCGAACGCGACACTGGACAGGTGACCACCAACCCCGCCACGCTTGACCCGGCAGCGACCGAGCGGATCGGTCAGTTGCTGCGCGCTCGCGGGCTGCGTCGCATGCCGTCTCGGATCGCGGTGGTCGCCGCGCTGGAGCCGATCGACGGGCACCTGTCGGTGGCCGAGATTCACCAGCGACTGACCGCAGCCACGCCCGCTCCAGACTTGGCGACCGTCTACCGCACGGTGACCACCCTGGTTGATCATGGTGTGCTGCACACATTGACGCTGCAGGACGGGGTTACCACCTACGGGTTGGCGGTCGACCCGCATCATCATGCGGTGTGTACCCACTGTGGCGCGATTATCGAGGTACCCGCGCAGCGGTTGGCCGCCGCATTGGAACACGCGCGGGCCGGTAGTGCTTTCAGGTTGTCCGAGCGGGCCAGCCTGACCCTGCACGGGCTGTGCCCGCAATGCCAGCCCGGCGGACGAGCCGAGCCAGAGGTCGGTGACGATGGCCGACCCGGACCCGGCCAGCGCTAGCTTCGGTCCAAGCCCAAGAGCGCATTTTCGACGACCTCGGGAAGCGCCGGATGAATCCAGTACTGACCGCGGGCCATCTGCGGTGCGGTCAACCCGAAACTCATCGACTGGATCGGCGCTGGATGATCGACGACGCCTGATGCCCATGATGTGGGCGCCCAACAACCGTCCGGTGCCACGTTCTGCGATGAGCTTCACGAACCCGGTGGTGTCCTCCATCGCTCAGCGGTAAGCCACACCGCCGTAGTTCTGGATCTTCACCGAGAAGTCTAATCCCTGTGCAAGGGCCTCGCCTTCGGTCAGGCCGACGGCCGCAATCTGCTGATCGGTGAACACCGCGAACGGGACGTAGCGATGATCGGTGACGGTCATCGAAGCGGTATCGTCCCAGTCGCGCGGCAGGTTATTGGCCACCACGCGCGCCTCGTGGTTGGCGACGTACTTGAGCTCAGACGGCCACGACACGTCACCGAGTGCGAAAGCGCCGCGCGCGGAGATTCGTTGGTGTTGATCGACCACGACCCGCCGATGGATGATGTCGACCCCGGCCAGTTCGGCGTCCAGCAAGTCTCCGTTGGGCACTCGGTCGGTTGCACTAG
>CAZPZQ010000088.1:0-11326 GCA_964590745.1 uncultured Mycobacterium sp.
TGGCCGGCTACATCGGCGAGCAGATCACCGACACCCAAACCACCCACCGCACCGATACCGGGGCGACGCAGATCGGCGCGATGATCAAGGACCTGCACACCGTCGTCGCTAACTCCGAGTGGAGCTCAACAGAGCGGGCACAGCTCGCGTCACAGCTGGAGGCCGTGCTGACATCGGTGACGGCCGCCAATGGACACCCACCGGAGAACGACGACAGTGATATCGAATCCGCGACCGACGCCCAGCTTTTCGCAATCCTCGACGACGAACTGGGCCAGTAAGACTCACTCCAGTCGGGTAATCCGTCCGGTCGACCCGTCAACCTCGATGACCTGACCGGTACGCACGATGTGGCTGGCCGCGACCGCACCCACCACGCACGGGATGCCGAATTCGCGTGCGATGACCGCAGCGTGCGACATTTCGGCGCCGGTATCCACGACGACGGCGGCGGCGTAACTGAAGAACGGTGTCCAACCGGTATCGGTGCACTCGGCGACCAGCACCTCGCCCGGCTGCAGGTCTCGGATCGCATCCACCGTCAACACTCGGACCGGGCCCTTCGCCGAGCCGGCTGACGCCGGGATCCCGGTTAGCGTTTCTCCGGGCTTCAGCTCACCCACGGTGTCCCGCCGGGGTTGCCACCATTCAACGAAATACGTTGGTGGGCGGCACTGCTCGAGCCGCGAACGTTCGGCCCGCCGCCGCGAGACGCGGGCTGCGGCATCGACCGGCGGGTGGGTCAATTCGTCACGGGTCAGATAGAAGACGTCGTCCGGTCGTTCGATGACGCCGCGCGCGGCGAGGCGCCCGCCGAGCTCGCGGGCGATCAGTCGGTAGCCGTGCGTGTGACGTATCGCGGCGTCCCGCACCCGCTCGCGGGAGCGCTGAAAGCCGGCGCCCAAGCCGGCCAACAGCAACAGGCCAGGATTCATCGCGGGCATGGCCGCCAGTGGCCGGACCGACGAGCCGGCGAGCTTGGCGACGACGTCGATCAACCACCCCGGTGCGTCGGCGAACACCGGACTGGACAACTCGGTTTCGCTGGGTCCGCGGTGACCGTACTCGGCGATGACGGCGTCGACCCGCGCCGCGAAATCGGGATGATCAGCGCGTAAGGTATGCAGTTCTGATCCAGGGGGAAACGTGCGCAGAGCCGCGGCGAGCGACTGATCGGCACGGACCCGCTCAGCCAATTGGTAGGTGCCCCGCATCAACCCGGCGCTGGCCAGATTCTCCACCCCCGCCCGGAACTGGGAGGCGAGCTGCTTACCGCCATGCCGTTCGATCAGCGCCATGATCGGTACCACGCCGGCCGATCCCAACGCGGCCGCTGCCCATGAGCTGACGGCGACGTCGCCGACGCAGCGAAGTTCGCTGTGTAGCTCGTGATCGGTGCAAGCGGAGTAGTATGCGGCGTCGCGCTGCTGGCCGCGTGCCTCGCCCTCGATCCGGCGTGCTTCGCTCGCCGAGGTGCAGAGCAGTGCGATGATCTTGGGCAGCCGGCTGATCATATCCAGCAGCCCCAGCTCACCCGAATCACCGAGCTCGACGCCGGACTTCGCGCCGAACAGCAGGTCGCGCCACGCTTTTGGATTTGCCCCGGGAAGCATCGCGCTGGCGGCGCGCGACACTGTGAGGTTGACGTAGATGCTGTGACCGAAACAGCCCACATGCTCTTCGGTCACCGCCCGCCGGAGCTCGCCCTTCAGCGAGACGATGTCGGCAGCCAGCGCTCCGGTGGCCCGTACTGCCTGCATCGCCAGTTCCAGGGCGAGTGGAGTCATCGGTCCGGGGAATGCCTCGGCGACGTTGGCGCAGGTGAACTCTGGCCATGTCGGATCGATGGTGGTGTCGAACTCACCGCTGAAGCCACTGTCGCTGGCCGGATGCCGGTGCGGGCCTTCGCGATGCGGTGGCGGCGCCGACGTCCAGGGGAATCGCCACGGTATGAGCATCCGCCGGCCTCCGATGAAGACATGCTGGCGGTTGGCCCGGTGGAAGTCCGTCACACAGTCTCGGCTGGTCCAAGCCGGAGCAAAGCCGAGTTCGGCCAGCGCCGTGGTGTCCAGCAGCTGATCGGCAGCCGACCGGTGATGAATCCGCAGCAGGCGCTGCAGTCCCGCGATGATCCCGAAATCGAGTTCGGCATAGGGTTTTCCCAAAAGGTCGGCGACTTCGCGCAGGGTGACGGCATCATCGGCCGCGAGGTTTACCCGCCCGGTCCACTCCGGGCGTTCGACGGCATCCGCAGTGAACCGGGCGACATCGTCATGGTGGACGAACTGAACGAGGTTTGGTCGGCCCCGCACCCCCACGATGACGGGTGCGGCGAAGTGGTGCTGCACCGCGCCGGTGGCGGTTCGGCCCATAACGGGCGGTGCACATATCAGCAGAGCGCTGATGCCGGATAACCCGCCGCGCTGCAGTCGGTTCGACCGGAGCACGTTGTCCAGATCGACCGACCGAGGTCCGGCGTCAGAGCAGACCACCACCAATCGTGCCGGCGCAGCACTGGTCATGGCATCGACGGGCACATCGATAGGGTCACCGGCTGCTGCTATGTACACCAAAGCATCTGCCGTCCCACGGGTCACCTCATGACCCCGTCGGGCTAATTCGTCGACCACAGCGGACCCGACGTCGGGTTGGCCGGAGCTGACCACCACCCTCACGCCGGAGACCTCGCTTGTGCGTTGTCGTCCGGGCTGGAACGCGTGTGTTGCGGTATCGGGGCGAGACCCAAACGGATCCGGTGACGCAGCGCGGTCAGCGGCTTGGGTGCCCACCAGTTCGCCAGCCCCAACACGTGCATGAAAGCGGGCAGCAGCAGCATCCGCACCAACGTGGCATCCATCAACACCGCCAGCATGAGGCCGACGCCGAACATCCTCATGATCGATACATCCGAAACACTCAGTGCTGCGAAGGAAATCGACATGAGCAGGGCGGCGGCGGTGATCACCCGACCGACCCGCGCCAAGCCCAGCGCGATGCATTCGTCGTTGTCGGCGGAGGTGCGGTCGCCTGGCGGCAACGCCAGCCAGTGCTCCCGGATGCGGGACAGCAGAAACACCTCGTAGTCCATCGACAGGCCAAACGCGATGCAGAACATCAACACCGGGACATTAGCCACCAGCGTTCCGGTCGTCGTGGTGCCGAGACCGGTCAGGTGTCCGTCCTGAAACACCCACACCAACGTCCCGAATGTCGCGGTCAGCGACAGTACGTTGAACAGCAGTGCTTTGACTGGGAGCACCACGCTGTCGGTCAGCGCAAACAGCAGCACGAACGTGATCGCCGCGATCAACACCAGCACAGTGGGTAAGCGATGGCCGATGGCCGCGGCACTGTCCCGGTTGACCTGGGCGGTTCCGGTCAGGTCAACCTGCCGGTCGGCGGGTGCGGCGACGGCGTGCAACCGGTCGAGCTGACGGTACGATGCCGCTGAGAACAACGGAGCGGTGCTGTTGATCGTGACGAATGCGCTGCCGTCTCGCATTCCCGCCGGCGCTGACGCCGGACCCACCCGGGTGCCCCCGGCGAACGTGCCGCCCGGTGCGGATACCGATGCGACATCCGGTACCCGCGACAACGCGGCAGCGTAGTCGTTCAACTGGCTGATGCTCATACCGTCGGCGTGCGGGATCACCGCGAGCACCGCGGTGTCCAGATCGCCCGGGAAATCCTGGCGCAGCTGGTCGCCGACCTGACGCGCTGACGCTGAGGTGGGCAGCACCCGGTCGTCCGGGTAGCCCAGTTTGATGCCCAGGAACGGAGTGCCCAGCAGCACCAACAGCGCGATCACCGCCAGTCCGAGCGGAACGGCGTGTCGTATCACGAATTTGGTCCAGCGGTACCAGAAGTTGTGCTGCACCAGCCGCCGGTCCGGTTCGGGACGCCGGAGTAACCGCCGAGCCAGCCGACGCATGTCGAACGCGTTGATTTTGTCGCCCAGCAACACGATCAGCGCCGGCGTCAATAGCACGGCGCTGGTCACGGTCAGCGCGACTGCGGCGGCGCCGGCGAAGGCGAACGACTTGAGGAAGTACATCGGGAAAAGCGCCAGGGTGATGACGGAGAAACCGGCCGTCATCCCGGCGAACAGCACGGTGCGGCCGGCCGTCGCCATCATGGTGACCAAAGCGTCTTCCGGGCTGGCACCGTCAGCGCGCTCGTCGCGGAATCGGCTCACCATCAACAGCGTGTAGTCGATCGCCAGGGCCAGCCCCATCGCGACGGTCAGGTTCAACGCGAACGTCGACACCTGGGTAGCAAAGGTGATGGCGCGCAGCAGGGCCAGCGCGCCGACCACCGCCATGACGCCGACCACGATCGGCAAGGCTGCGGCGAGCAGCCCGCCGAATACCCAAACCAGCGCCAGGAAACTCAACGGGATCCCGACCGATTCGATCATCAGCAAGTCGTGTTCGGACTGCTGGTTGACTTCGACGTACGCCATCGCGCCGCCGGCTTTGACGCTGACGCCGTCGCGATCACCGGCCAATTCTTCGGCCAGGGCTCGGGCGTGCTTTTGGCCGTCACTACCGCCGCCGGTGATACCGGCGGTAATGAGGCCGGAGTTGCCGTCTTTGCTGACCAAACCGCTGGCCGCGGTTGGCGGTACGGTCCAAGCGGAGGTCACCTCACCGACGAAAGACGAATGCTTCAAGCGGTCGACGATGTCGACGCCGACGGCGCTTGCCGCTGGACTTCGCACGCCGTCCGGCGAGGTCACCACGAAAAGTAACTGCACATCGCCGCGACCGAATTTGGCGGACAACAGGTCCGCGGCGCGCGCCGATTCGGAGGTGGGATCCTGGAACCCGCCCGCCGAAAGACTGGCCATCACCGGAAAACCGAACACCGCGGCGCCCGCCATCACCAGAGCCGCAATGCCGACGGTTAGCCGTGGTGCCCGGATGGCCAGTCGCGCGATGCGTCCCAGCAAAAGGAAATCCTTCCGTCCACCGGCACGGCGTTCGCACCGCATCCGGGCATCGAGGTGCGGACACCGCTCAACGGTTGGTTCTGCTAGATGCTGGCTTAAATACTGGCACAGCCGGTTTTTGGCATCAAGAATATGATCAACGGTCCTGTCATATCGTCGTCGTAGCCGCGGCCCCGCGAAGCGGTCAATCGTGGCGCCGGGTCAGCCCGCAGGCCTGCAGCATTTCTTGATGAAGTTCGAACCACACGGTGTGATAGGAGTCCGCGTCGGGTCGAGCTAGCCAGCTGGTATCGCCGGAGCGCACCCGATGCAGTGCGGCCTCCAGCCTGTCGGCGTAGCTGCCCAACCGGGGCAACTGTTCGGCGACCGCCGCGATGATCGGTACCACCTTACGGTGCACCGCAGCAAGCCGTCCCAACGTTTGGTCGTCGCGCCGGAGTTGCCAATCGGTGACCACCGCCTTGAACTCGGCGTTGACCGGGCAAAACACCTCGTAGCTCGCGGTCAGCGCACGAGCATCGACGGCGGCCCGTTCAGCGCTGAGCAACTCGCTGCACCGGGCCCGGCCGGCCGCGCTAAGCCCGATCACGTCGCCGGTGACCAGCAGGCCGGCGCCGGTCAACTCGTCCACGGTGGCGATAACGGCGGCGGGGGAGGCACCCAGCGTGGCCACCAGCGCCGCCTCGCTGACCCGGCCTTTGAGCCGGATGGCCTGCAGCACCGTCAACTCCTGCACGTGCCGAGCTAGCTGACCCGGATGGAGAATTGGGCGACGCCCGGCTCATCCGAGCGGGCGACCCGATAGCCGCCGCGGCGCAGCGCATCAGTGGGCGCGGCCATCGGCTCGAAGCAGATCACGTCGTCGTCACCCGGAGCGAAGATCTGCGCGGCCGGATAACCTTCGTCGAAGCGAACCTCGATGCGTCGGTTGCCGCCGGAGACGGCGAAAACCGCGCCGGGCGGGACTTCGTCGTAGCCGTCGTCGAGAAACTTGTCGCCGAGCAACTCGGTGCTCTGCACGCGGTCCTCCGTCTCCCCGGTTGGTATCCCCCAGGCATTGACCGCACGAAACCGCATTGCCGGTGTTTCGATTTGCCACTGTGGGCGAGGCACGTCGGGAATCTGCAGATAGGGGTGAAACCCGAAGCATAGCGGCACCCATGCGCCGGTAGTCGGAGTCACCGTGGTGCGCACACTGAGCGTGCGGTCAGCCAGGGCGATGTCCAGGGTCAGCAGATGCGGGAACGGAAAAGACGCCAGCAACCCGGGTCGCGCACCGTAGTCCACCTGAGCGGTCAGCCGGGATTCCAGCTGCGCGGTCACCTGCCAATCCGGATATCCGCCCAATGCGCCGTGAATCGGCACGCCGTGCTGGTCGGTGCGAACACCGCCCGTCCCGGGTGTCAGCGTCACCACCGCCTCGACGGTGTCAGGCACGCCATATCCGTTGCTGCTCAACCGGTTCGCCCACGGATACAGGATCGGGATGCCCATGGTTTTGTGGCTGGAGACGTAGGCGTCCAGACCGCGACGCTGGCCCAGCAGCTCGACCCCGCCGTCGGACAGTGATGTGCCGACCATGCCGGCGTTCGGAACGAACGTGGCAGTCAGCGCAGACGACGCGTCGCGCAAGGTGATGGTTTCGAACTCGCTCGTGGAGTTAGGCATAACCCGATTCTGTCACAGTCAGTCAAGATAATGGATCGTGTTGAATCCGTTGCGGTGGTGCGTCTTTGGCGATCAGCGCAGCCTTGGTGGCCCTGACCATATCGGGGCCGCCGCAAATCAGGATCTGCCGGTCGCCCCAACCACCGTACCGGGTGACCACTTCCGGCAATCGACCGGTTTGGCGCACGTGCAGGCCGCGGGGCGGCGTGACGTCGGGATAGTCGGCGGCCCAGCGCGGATCGCCGGTGTACTCCGAAACCGGGGTGACCGACAGCCACGGGTTGTGCGCGGCGATCTGCCACAGGGTCCGAAGGTCGTAGAGTTCGCACGGGTATCGGGCGCCGAGAAACAAGTGGACTCGCGGGTTCACCCCCCACCGGGTGAGGTCCATGATGATCGCACGCAGCGGCGCCAGACCGGTGCTGCCTGCCACCATCAACACATCGCCACCATCCCGATCGACGTGCATTGCTCCGTGCGGGCCGGACAGTCGCCACCGGTCGCCAGTCATCGTCTCGTTGACGATCGCGGTGCTGACCATGCCGCCCAGCACGGCGCGCACGTGGAATTCAATGGCACCGCTGTCATCTGGTGGTATGGCCGGCGACAGGTAGCGCCACCGTCGTGGGCACTGCGGTATCTCCACCTTGACGTACTGACCGGGGTAGTAGGGCAGCGGGCGGTCCAGCAGCAGCCGGACGATGCCCAGATCTCGTGATGCCCGTCGGTACTCGACGACGGTGCCGTCCCACCAGGCCGGACCGCCCTCGGCGTCGGCTGCGCCGCTCATCACCCCGGTGATCAGGCTGACCGACTGGCGAGCGGCTTCGTCGACGGCATCGGTCCAGCAGTCGGCCAGCTGGTCGCGCATCGCGGCGTACAGTGCCTGGCCCAGCGTTCGGTAATGATGCTCGCTGACACCGTATTTGCGGTGATCTCGGCCGAGCTGAGCCAAAAACGCCACCGGCTCCTCGGCTCGCTGGCCGATCAGTCCGCGGTAAACCCAGCTCAGTGCTTGGGTGAACGCGGACCGGGAGGCGTCCAGATCGGCCGGGAACAGATCACGGGCCGAAGGGTCGGCGCCGAACCAACGGCTGAAGGCTCGGCGAACCAGTGCGTTGTCGCCGTGCGGGGGTGCCGGGCTAAGAGCAGCGTGCAGGACGCGCAGGGCATCCTGATCTTCCAGGCCCACGACCACGGAGTTTATGCCCGGCTGCGCAGGCCGGCGATTCCGATGAGCAGCACACCGGCAACCGCCCAGCCGGTCAGCACCAGGATCGCGGTGGTCGCTCCCGCGCCGGAAAAATACGCCGTCGACCGCAGCAGTGTGGCGTTGGCGCCTTGCGGCAGCAGCTGTCCCAGGGCGCCCCAGCCGCGGGGCAGCATCTCCGGCGCGGACATCAGCCCGGACAGCGGATTGCCCAACAGCACCGCAACGGCTATGCCGGCGCCGAGGCCGATCCAGCCGAACACCGCGCCCAGGCCGAGCACCGACAGGCTCATGGCCAGAATGCCCAGCGTCAATCCTGCGGCCACACCGAAGGAGTTCTGATCGATGGAGCCCAGCAGCTGGCGCAGCAGCACGGTGACCGTCGCCGCGGCCAATACCGAAAACACCGTGGTGGCAACGAATTGCAACCAGGTTTGGCGCGGGAAGACGACCAGCAGAACGATACCGGGCAGCAGTCCGGCCAGGGTCAGCGGTAATGCCGAAGCGGCCAGACCGGCGCCGCGCCGGTCATCGGCCGGCAGCTCGGCAAGGTCATCGGTGCGCAGCGGCGTGCCGGCATGCATAGCGATGTCGGCGCCGATCAGGGTCAGCAGTTGGGCAACGGTCGGGCTCGCGCCGGAGGCCGTCAGCAACAGGGTTTCCTGCCGGCCCGCGACCAGTCCACCGTAGACCTCGCGGTTGCGGATCGCCGATCGCAGCGCCTCCTCATCCGGGTAGGTCGTTACCGCGAAGCCACCGGGCGCGACCAGGTCGAGTTGGTTCCCGATCCGGTCGACCGCGGCCGGCTGCCCGGCCAGCCCGAGGGGCAGGTTGTGGGGGTTGGCCCGCGCGGCCGGCCAACCGAATGCGATGCAGATGAGCGCAACGAGAACCGTCAGCCCGATCACCGCGCCCCCGGCTCGGACCGGTGCCGGCGTGACATGCCAGGCACGCTGCGACGGCGGGGTGGCCATAGCGCACAGCGTAGCCGGTCACAGTGCGCGGATTCCCTTGTCGAGCACCAGTACTCCGATGACGACCAGAATCGCGGTGACCAGCGCGACGTGGTGGCGTTCCATCCAGCCTTTGAGCCGCGCCAGCAGACCGTCGAGCCGTTCACCGGCACCGGCATAGCCCAGTACCGGAATCGCCACCGTGGACGCAGCGACCGCGACGAACACCGTCGTCGAAATCCATGCCTGGGCGGGGCCAAGTCCTGCGCTGCCGACTGCCAGGCCGGCCGCGGCGCAGACCAGCAGCACCTCGGGCCGGATCACCGCCAGCAACGCCCCCGCGGCCGCGGACCGGACCGGCCGCAACGTGGTCAGGGTGTGCATCCAGCTCGGCATCGCGGTGCGGCGGTGACGGGTCACCCACCGAACGACACCGAACGCGATCAGGGCGGCGCCGACGACAACCCGCAGCCCCGACGCCCAGGCCGGTGGCGACTTTTGTAGCCCGCCCAGCAGGCCGGAGATCCCGACGAATGCCGCCGTCAACGCAGTCAGGGCCGCCAGCCAGCCGCCGAGGAAGGCCAGACCGGTCGGCCGCGGCCGCGGGGTGTGCAGCACCAGCAGGGCCGGGATGATCGTCAGCGGCGAGAGGGTGATCACCAGCGCGAGGGAAATCAATCCGGTCAGCGCTGAGCTCCAGCTGCCTGCCACGCCAGCACGGTAGCATTGACGCGTAGGAATTAACCTACGTACCATAACAAGCATGCCGCTGCGTGCCAAGGCCAGCCGCGCCGACGTCGTCTTCGCGGCGCTGGCCAACCCGACCCGCCGCGACATCCTCGACATGCTGCTCGAAGGCCAACGCAGTGTGATCGCGCTTGCCGAGAACTTCGACATGGCGCGTCCCAGCGTCTCCGAGCACCTCAAGGTGCTGCGCGACTGCGGACTCGTCGCCCAGGACAAACATGGCAGGTTTCGCCACTATCGAATCAATCCTGAACCGCTGCAGGAGATTTCGGAGTGGCTCAGCAGCTACGAACGGTTCTGGCGCCAGCGGTTGATCGCGCTGGGTCAGGTGCTCGACGAGATGGAGGAGTGATGACGGAGACCACCGCCGGCCGGCAATCGATCGAGGTCGATCAGTTCTATCCGCACCCTCCCGGGCGGGTGTGGCAGGCACTGACCACCCCGGCGTTGATGGCGCGCTGGCTGATGGAACCCGTCGGGTTCGAGCCGGTGATCGGCAACCGGTTTGCCTTTCACGGCCGGCCGATGCCGTCCGTCGGCTTCTCCGGCCAGATCGCCTGCGAGGTGCTGGCCGTGGTGGAACGCGAACAGCTGGCGATCAGCTGGGCCGACCCGCAAAGCGACAATCCGGTCAGCTGGGTCATCACCTGGACCCTGCGACCGGAAGGGCACGGCACCCGCGTCATCTTGCGACATACCGGATTCGACCCCGACGACGCCGTTCAGCAGCGCTCGTGCGAAATCATGGGCGACGGCTGGATCCGGATCGCGGCCCGGCTCGGCGAGTTGCTCGACGGGTAGGACGTCGGGCACCCGGCTGCACGGGCCGGGCGCACCCACCGTGAGCACACAGAGAATCGGATGGCAAAGGCTCTGATCGTGCGATTCTCTGTCGGCTGAGGCAAAGCAGCTTGAGCGGAACAGACTCAACCTTGACGGCGTTGAATAGCCCGACGAGCATTTTGCCAAGCCCTTTTGACCCGAAGGAAGGTCGTCGTGGATTCTTTCAACCCGACCACCAAGACGCAGGCTGCGCTGACCGCCGCCCTGCAGGCAGCGTCGGCCGCCGGGCACCCGGAGATCCGGCCCGCGCACCTGCTGATGGCGCTGTTGACGCAGGCCGATGGCATCGCCGCACCGCTGTTGGAGGCGGTCGGCGTGGCACCTGCCACCATCCGCGCTGAAGCCCAGCGGTTGCTGGACGGGTTGCCGCAGATCAGCGGGGCCAGCGCGCAGCCGCAGCTATCTCGGGAGTCGCTGGCCGCGATCACCACCGCTCAGCAACTGGCCACCGAGATGGACGACGAGTACGTCTCCACCGAACACCTGGTGGTGGGGCTGGCCACCGGCGACTCCGATGTCGCCAAGCTGCTGACCGGTCACGGTGCGTCACCGCAGGCGCTGCGCGAAGCCTTCGTCAAGGTGCGCGGCAGCGCCCGGGTCACCAGCCCCGATCCGGAGGCCAGCTACCAGGCGCTGGAAAAGTACTCCACCGACCTGACCGCCGAAGCCCGGGAGGGCAAGCTCGACCCGGTGATCGGCCGAGACACCGAGATCCGCCGGGTGGTGCAGGTGCTGAGCCGTCGCACCAAGAACAACCCGGTGTTGATCGGCGAGCCGGGCGTCGGCAAGACCGCCATCGTGGAGGGCCTGGCCCAGCGCATCGTCGCCGGTGACGTGCCGGAGAGCCTGCGGGACAAGACGGTGGTCGCACTCGACCTGGGTTCCATGGTGGCCGGTTCGAAATACCGGGGCGAGTTCGAGGAGCGGCTCAAGGCCGTCCTCGACGAGATCAAG
>CAZPZQ010000089.1:0-11318 GCA_964590745.1 uncultured Mycobacterium sp.
CGCCCCCATAGCCCAATTGGCAGAGGCAGCGGACTTAAAATCCGCCCAGTCTGGGTTCGAGTCCCAGTGGGGGCACCGCGCTGGTTCAGACGATCCGCAACCTCGCCAGGTCATCATCGAAAAGACTGGCGGAGATGCCTATCCGCCCCGATCGCCTCAGTTTTGACAGCCGATTGACAGGCGATCAGTAGGTCAATGGCAGCTATTGGTTGCCTGAGAACGGTTTAGGGTAAAACTCCTCTTCGCTGACCCAGAAAGGGTTGAGGCATGATGCGTCGACGGCTCAGGAAGCACAATCCAGCGTCGCGTAACGCGATGTCGCGGCGGCGCCGACGCGCCGTCGGGATGACCGCGGCGATCAGTGCGTTCCTGGCGTTGGGGCTGGGACCGCTGGGTCACGCGCCCAAGGCGAGCGCCGATGAGTTCGACGTGATCGATCAGGCCGTCAATGCGATCACGGGTTGGTTGGGCGATCTGGCCGGCGTTTCCGGTGCGGCTCCGGAGCTGGGCAGCCTGGACATAGGTGCCGGCCCCGCTGAAGGCTGGTTGCATGCGCTCGAGCAGGACTGGACTGGCAGCGCGCTGGGTCAGCAGGTAGATGCCGCGCTCAACACCTGGTTTAGCCACGTCGCTCCGGCTGCCGATCCCGCCGCCGGTGTGGATGCACCACCGATGAGTCCGAACCTGTTGGTCAACCCCAACTTCCAAATTGCCGACCCTTCCGCGTCCGGCTACAGCGGGGTGACCATTCCGGGCTGGACCGAGACCGGCACCCCGACCGTGATCCAATACGGCACCCCGCTGGGCTATCCGTCGCCGTTGTCGTTCCCGTTCCCCGGGGCGACGGGGATCTTCGGTTTCCCGGAGGCGCCGGCGGGCACTCCGGTCGGCGACACCAATTTCGCCGGCGGCGGACCGGTGGCCACCTCCAGCATCAGCCAAACCGTCGACCTCGCCGGCGCAGGCGGAACGCCATACGACCTCAGTGCAGATCTCGGTGGCCAAGGCTGGGACCCGTCCTACACCACGGTGCGGGTCAACTTCCTCGACGCCAAGGGCGACGTTCTGGGTACCGGCACGCTGCAGCCGGTGACGGTGTGGGATCGCCTGGGCTTCAGCTTGTTTGAACCCCGCGAGGCCACCGGGACGGTCCCGGAGGGCACCACCTCCGCGCAGGTGATCACGACGTTCCACGACGAAAATGCAGCCCTGGGCAACTACAACGGCGCCTACGCCGCCAACGAGTCGTTCACCGTCGGCGATCCAAACCTCACACCGGCGCCGCTGACCCTACCGACGTCTGACGTCGGCCACCTGGATCACGTGTTCTTGATCTACATGGAGAACAAGGGCGTCGACGACATCGTCGGCAGCCCTAACGCGCCGTACCTCAACAAGCTGATCGACACAGAAGATTACGACAGCAACTTCTTCGCGCTGAGCCACCCCAGCGACCCCAACTACATCCGGGTGATGGGCGGATCGGACTTCGGCATCGACTACAACCCCGACACGGACGTCGTCAAAGCACCCAGCCTCATGCAAGAAATGGATCAGGCGGGCGTGTCGTGGGCCAGTTACGACCAGGGCATCGCCCCGGGTACCACCGACATAACACCGAGCGACTCCGTCAACGCAACGCCCTTCGGCCTATTCAGCTACGTCTACAACAACACCCCGGCCTATCTGCAGGAACACATTTTCCCGCAGTCGGACTTGGCCAGCGCTCTGCAGAACCCGAGCACCTTCCCGCAATTCGCGTGGGTCTTACCTGATGAGGACCACAATGGCGAGGGGCCGGTCGATACGGTGAGTGGCGCTCTCCAGTTCGTTGTCACCCAGTTCACCAACCATCAGTACAACGTCCCGGCCGCCGACCAGTACGTCCAGCAAGAGGTGTCCACCATCGAGAACTCACCGACGTGGACTGACCCGAACGAGAAGGACGCCATCATCATCACGTTCGACGAGGACAACAACAACCTGTCACTGGGTTTCGGTAACGAAGGCAACAACGTTCCGATGATCGTGATCCCGAACCAGGGCGCCGTGACCGATGCGGGGATGCAGGCCGGGCCCTTCACCACCGACACCTACTACAACCAGTACGACCTGATGTCCACTATCGAAGACGCGCTGCGTCCTACCCCAGGAACCCTGGCCCCGCTCACTGCCAACGACATGTACGCGCAACCGATGAACGCGTTCTGGAAGTAAAGCGGACCGCACTCAGCGGAGCCTCCGTTGGTGACACGTCGCACTCGCGTCCGGGGGTTCGCCGTCTTCCGCGCCGGCCAGCAGCCCTACCGAGGCCGCCCGCTTCCGGGCGAACCTCCGCTGCTCGATGATGCGCTGAGCTTCCCGGCGCACATCCCGACGCAGGGTGCGCCACAACTCACGGCGGTCGGTGTCCGGATCGCGGGCCGCCGCGGCAACCCAGCGCACCAAATTGGCGGGCGAGAAGACCTGCTGCGGCGATCTGAGCCGGTTGAACACATCGGCGACTTCGGTGAACCCCTCGGCGCGCGACGCGAACCACCGGTATGCGGCGAATTCGATCGGCGAGACGGTATCGCCGCGCCCTAACATGTTCGCCCACTGGTACATCGACAAGCACTGCGCGTCGCGGTCGAGTTCCCATGCCGCCAGCGCCCGGTCGAGTCGGTCCGGCTCATCGAGAAACGGTGCAACCGCCTCGCCGAGGAGTCGCCCGAAGCGCAGCGCATCACGCATCCCTTGCGCGGTGACCGGATCTTTGAAATGTCCGGCGTCACCAGCCAGTGCCCAGCCCGGCCCATGCGAGTAGCGGAAATACGACGGATGCGAATACGAAACCAATACTTTGCTGGCCGGTGTGCAGCCCGTTAGCCGCTCGGCATACGGCGGAATTCGTGCGATGGTCGCTTCGAATGCCGCCGCCCGGTTCGCTCGGTACTCGTCTGCGCGTCGCACCGGCGGCATCTGCAGCGCCACCAATTGGTCACCGTCACAAGGGAATATCGTGACCAGATCGTCATGGTAGCGCCACTGCATGGCCAGGTTTCGACTCTCTGCGTGGGTATCGGTGAAGTAGGCGTATGCCATCATGCGTTGGTTGGGCCAATAGTGGTGCGCCCTGGCGCCCACCAGACGTGCCACCGTCGATTTGCGGCCGTCGGCGCCGATGACCAGTTTCGCGGTTATGGCGCCGGTCGATCCGTCCCGTTGCCTGAACCGCACACCCGAGACACGTCCGGTCGGGTCCCGGATCAACTCGGTGACGCGTGCGTGTTCACGCACCTCGGCACCCGCCTCGCGGGCCGTCTGCACCAATGCCAGATCGAATCCCGGCCGGCGAACGCATCCGCCCGCGGACAAGCCATGACATCGGCTCGAGGGCCCGATGGTCTCGATGCCGGGCGCCCCCAGGCCGGCGCTGGTGTGTAGCGGGGCACCGAGGGCGAGTACCCGGTCGAGTGCGCCGACACGCTCGAGCTCTGCCCAGTGATGGGTGAACAACAGGTGGGTCGACAAGGTGTCCGACGGGAACACCGCGCTGTCCAGTGCGACGACGGCGCGACCCCGCCGAGCGAGCGTGATCGCGGCGGCCGAGCCGGCGCAGCGGCTGCCGACGATCACCACATCCGTGTGTTCAGGCATGGGAGCATCGTGCCAACTTGCAGTGTGTTTTGTAATGGTTTTCAGTTTATGAATTAGCTTATAAAATAGCGGTGACTTATCCTTGGTCAATGACTGCCGACCCAGCTCAGGCCACGCCGTCGCTGGCTGCGGCGCGGGGCAGCCGGCGCCGAGCGCGTACTCGCGCGGCCATCCTGGACGCCGCTGAGGTGGTCTTCGGTCGTGACGGCTACGGCGGCGCTCGGATCGAGGAGATCGCCGAACTCGCCGACGTCTCGGTCGGCTCGATCTACACCCACTTCGACGGCAAGCGGGGCCTGTACCTGCAGCTGGTCGATCGGGCGCTGGCGTTGTTCACCGAGTACATGGAACGCAGCGAGGATCCGGCGCTGATGCCGCTACAGCGGGTGCTGGCCGGCGGCGATGCGTATCTGCGGTTTCATCTCGAGCACCCCGGCGCGTTCAGCTTCCTGGCTTATCGCAGCCCCGGCGCCCAACAACTGTCCGGCGACGACGAAACCGAGGCGCGCATCCGTGACCGGGTCGGCTTGCTGCTGAGCCGATTCGCCGACCAGATCGACAACGCCATCGCCGCAGGCGAAGCCCGGCCGGTCGATTCGCTCCGGCTGACCCACTACTTGTGGGGAGCCTGGAACGGCGTGATCGCGTTACGCCAGCAACCCGACGGGCTGCGGATCTCCGACGAGGAGATCGCCGAGACGTTGGAACTCGCCCGGTGGCTGCTGCGCGAGGGTTTGGCAACCGCAGCACTTCGCAACGCGAACGGTGAAGTGGGTGACCGAGTTCCGCTGCCACGGATCAGATGAACATATCGGGATGAGAAGGCGGTACGTCGATGCACAGCACCATGCAGAACTTCCCGTTGACGATCACCGGCATGCTGCAACACGCCACCCGGGTACACCCGGCGCGCACCGTGACGACCATGACCGGTGACGGCTACCGCAGCACCACCTACCGCGAGTTAGGCGGGCAGGTAGCCCAGCTGGCGAACGCCCTGCGCCGACTCGGCATCACCGGAGACCAACGGGTAGCCACCTTCATGTGGAACAACACCGAGCACCTGATTGCTTACCTGGCGATACCAGCCATGGGGGCGGTGTTGCATACCTTGAATATCCGGTTGTTCGCTGAACAACTGAGCTACATCGCCAACGAAGCCGAAGATCAGATAGTCCTGGTCGACCTGTCGGTGGCCGAGCGGCTGGCCCCGGTGCTGAGCAGCCTGGGCACCGTGCACACGGTGATCGGGGTCGGCGAGGGTGACATTGCGCCGCTGGAACAAGCCGGCAAAACTGTGCTGCGCTACACCGAGCTGGTCGGCGCTGAGTCGCCCGAGTTCGCCTGGCCAGACATCGACGAGAATTCCGGAGCCGCGATGTGCTACACCAGCGGCACCACCGGAGACCCGAAAGGCGTGGTCTACAGCCACCGTTCGAGTTACCTGCACGCCATGGCGGCCTGCACCGCCAACGGTATCGACGTAGGCGCCAGCGACCGGGTATTGCCAATCGTGCCGATGTTCCACGCCAACGCCTGGGGACTGCCGTACGCCGCCCTGATGGCCGGAGCCGACCTGACCTTGCCGGACCGGTATATGAGCGCTCAATGCCTGGTGACGCTGATCGAGGACCTGCGACCCACGGTCGCCGGCGCGGTGCCGACGATCTGGAACGACGTCCGACACTATCTGGAGCGCGAACCCGATCACGACATATCGTCGCTGCGGCTGGTGGTCTGCGGCGGGTCAGCCGTTCCGGTCTCCTTGATCCGTGCCTTCGAAGAGCAACATGGCGTGCGCATCTTGCAGGCCTGGGGCATGACGGAGACGTCGCCGCTGGCGACCGTGGCATGGCCACCGCCCGGGATTTCGGCCGACCAACAGTGGTCTTTCCGCGGCAGCCAGGGCCAGCCCGTCTGCGGCGTGGAAACCCGGATCGTCGATGACGATGGCCAGGTGCTGCCCAACGACGACACCGCGGTAGGCGAATTGGAGGTGCGCGGGCCGTGGATCACCGGCTCTTATTACCGGCAGCACGAAGAGTCGAAGTTCCAAGCGGGTTGGTTGCGCACCGGCGACGTGGGCCGCATCGACGAGCGGGGTTTTGTCACCTTGACCGACCGGGCCAAGGACGTCATCAAGTCCGGCGGGGAATGGATTTCGTCGGTCGAACTGGAGAACGCGCTGATCGCGCATCCGGATGTGGACGAGGCCGCCGTGGTCGGCGTTCCCGACGAGCGCTGGCAGGAGCGTCCGCTGGCCGTCGTCGTCGCCCGCGACGGTGCCACGGTCGATGCCGGCAAGCTGCGATCTTTCCTGGCCGACACGGTGGTTGGATGGTGGCTGCCGGAACGGTGGACATTCGTTGACGAGATCCCACGCACCAGCGTGGGCAAGTACGACAAGAAGATCATCCGGTCTCGGTACGCCGACAACGCGTACCGGGTGATCACGATCGACGACTGAGCCGACTGGGCTCCACATGTGTCGGCTCTTCGGATTGTATGCCGGGAAAAGCGTAGTGACAGCGACGTTTTGGTTGTTGGACGCCGCCGACAGCCTTGCTGCGCAGAGTCGGCGGAACCCGGATGGCACCGGCTTAGGGGTCTTTAACGACGAAGGGCGGCCGGTGCTGCGCAAGCAGCCGATCGCAGCGTGGCAGGACGCCGATTTCGCCACCGCGGACTGGTCACTGCATCGATCTGGGCGTACGGCGGCGACGTGGCGGCCGGCCTGGTCGACGCGATGCAATGGCTGGCGGCCAACGTGCCGATCTATTCAGCCAATGTGCTGATGAGCACGGCCGCCGAGATGTGGGCGTTGCGCTACCCGGAATCCAACGAACTGTATCTGCTGGACCGGCGCGACGGCGTACCGCCGATGGGTTTAGCGTTGCGCAGCAAGCCTATTCGCGCACACCGAAGAGCTGGTATCCCGGCCGGCGGTGGTGCTCGCCTCCGAACCGATGGATGACGACGTGCGATGGCAGCTGATCCCGCCGGGCGAACTGATCCACGTCAACACCGGACTGCACGTCAACCGCCGACTGGCCCTGCCGGATCCGCCGAAGATCCAGCTGGACCGCGCGCAGCTGAGCGCGGCGGCCGCGGCCGCGCAGCATCCGTCGACATGACTCGCGCCCTGGTGCTCGCGGGCGGGGGGATCGCTGGAATCGCGTGGGAAATCGGTGTTCTGCGCGGTATCGCCGATGAGCTACCCGATGTCGCGCATACCCTGCTGGAGTCCGATGTTCTGGTGGGCACGTCCGCCGGGGCAGTGGTCGCCGCGCAGATCGGCAGCGGCTGGCCTCTCGACGAACTGTTCGCTCGGCAAGTGGCACCGACATCAGCGGAGATCGCCCCCGGCGTCGACGTCGCCGCGGTTGCGGATCTGTTCCTGGCCGCAGTGACCGAACCCAACACCAGCACGGAACAGAAACTGCAACACATCGGCGCGGCAGCGCGGGCCGTCGACACCGTCGCGGTTCCGGTGCGACGCGATGTGATCGCGCAGCGGCTGCCGTCGCATCGCTGGCCGAACCGACCACTGCGGATCACCGCCATCGACGTCGCTACCGGCGAGCGAGTGGTTTTCCACCGTGACTCGGGGGTCGACCTGGTGGATGCGGTCGCCGCCAGTTGTGCGGTGCCCGGGGCCTGGCCGCTGGTGCCGATCGGCGACCGCTGCTACATGGACGGCGGGGTGCGCAGCACCATCAATCTGGGCGCCGCCGCGGACTGTGCCCTCGCCGTCGTTTTGGTGCCGTCTGCAGAGACAGCGCCGTCGCTGTTCGGGGATGGTCCGGCGGCCGAAGTTGCGGCCTTCCCCGGGCGGGCCCTCGCGGTGTTCGCCGACGATGCCGCGCTGGCGGCGTTCGGCTCCAACCTGTTGGACCCGGCGTGCCGGGTGGCGTCGGCACGAGCCGGACGCCGCCAGGGCCGGCAGGCCGCCGGTGGCGTGGCCGAGTTTCTGGGCAACGGGGCAGGAGCCGAGTCGGTCTGAACCCTGTCCGCGCTGTTGCCGCTGCGTCTTTGACTCAGCCTGATTCGAACCGCGGGCCGCGGTGGATGTGTTCGTCGCTGCCGCGGTTTCCCCTGGTGGGCCAGCAAATTCGGATCTGCTCTAGGTCCGCACCGAATCCACCGCCCAGCCGCGGTGGCCGACGGCGAGGCGACGCGGGGACCGGCTGTCTGGGTAGCATGTCCGCCGTGATGGAGTGGCCTGGATTTCGCGAGTGTTGTCGCCGGTAGCTGCCGCCGATCCCGCCAATCCAACCCATCTGTTCCGGAGTTCCCGCATGGTCACCACAACTACCGTGGCGTTGCCTTCATTGCCGGTCCCGCCGGCATCAACCGCTGGGCCGACTCGGCTGCGGCTGCCGGATCTGCTGCACGTCACCGGCCGGGTCGCCGATGAGGTGTGCAGTGGGCGGTACCGCGCGCTGCTGCCGCCGGGTGGTGTACCGGCCGACGAACGCTGGTTCGCTCGCATCGACGGCGATGAGGAAGTGGACATCTGGCTGATCAGTTGGGTCCCCGGCCGCGCCACCGAGTTACACGATCACGGCGGGTCTCTCGGTGCGCTGACGTTGCTGTCCGGTTCGCTGGACGAATTCCGTTGGGACGGCGTCGATCTGCGCAGGCATAGACTCAGCGCCGGCGATCAGGCGGCCTTCCCGCTCGGCTGGGTGCACGATGTGGTCTGGGCGCCATCGTCCGGTTCGGCGCCCACCGGGCCGACGGGGCGCACCGAGCCCACGCTGAGCGTGCATGCCTACTCTCCGCCGCTGACTGCGATGTCGTACTACCAGATCACCGGCCGCAACACGCTGCACCGACAGCGAACCGTGCTGGCCGACCAGCCGGAAAGCCTATGACCAGCCGGATCGACCGGGTGCTCGAAGCGGCTCGGCGCCGGCTGCATCGGTTGACGGCCGATCAGGTGCCCGAGGCACTGCGGCGCGGGGCGGTACTGGTCGATATTCGGCCACAGGCTCAGCGCGCCCGAGAAGGCGAAGTGCCGGTTGCTCTGGTGGTCGAACGCAACGTCCTCGAATGGCGTTGCGACCCCACCAGTTCCGCCCGGCTTCCGGAGGCGGTCGATGACGACGTCGAATGGGTGATCTTGTGCTCCGAGGGCTACACGTCGAGCCTCGCCGCGGCGGCGCTCGGCGACTTGGGGATGCACCGCGCCACCGATGTGGTGGGCGGGTACCACGCGCTCGCCGCCAGCGGAGTGCTCGAGACGCTCGGCGGTTAACGGCTCGCCGCCACCGGATTCAAGTGTTGTTGTGCAGCAACGGGCGCAGCTCGGCGGTTTTCTCCGCCGTCCAACCTGGCGGTTGCAGCACCGCCGCCCAGCCGTTCGCAGCATCCTGGGCGTAGTGGTGGCCGTGCCCGGACGGCACCTGGACGGCTACCGCCATGTCGGCCGAAACTTGTAAAAACGTCACCACCGGATACCAGCGCACCCGAGGTAACACGTCGTAGCCGCGCGGCTCACGCGACCAATCCGGCCGGTGGAACAACAGATCCGGGTTCCACCAGGCGATCGGGTCGGAAGCGTGTTGTAGATACACCACTCGCGGCGAATCCCATGCCGCATCCGGGCGTCGGAGATCGCCCGGACGTGCGACAAAGCGCACGTGGTGGCCGCTGTCGTAGATCGGCAGCCACTGCGGGGAACCGGGGTCGCGGTTGATGGTCAAGTCGGCCCAGATGGTGTTCTGGAACGTTGGTCCGGAAAACAACGCCCCGTCAGTGCGAGCCAGCACATTGTTCAGACTCATGAACGGTGCCTCGCCGCCGAACGAGCCCAGGCTCTCGCCGAAGACGACGAGTTTGGGACGCTGCGGCTTGGGCAGCTCCTGCACCAACGCGTCGACCGCTTCGAACAACGCCTGGCCGGCCTGCCGGGCGTTCTCCTTGTCTACCAGAAACGAAAGCCAGCTGGGCAGAAACGAATACTGCATGCTGACGATCGCGGTGTTGCCGTTGTACATGTACTCCAGCGCCGAGGCTTCCGCTTCGTTGATCCAGCCGGTGCCGGTCGTGGTAGCAACAGCCAGCACAGCACGCCGCAACCCCCCGGCACGCTGCAGCTCACGGGCGGCCAGTTCGGCGGCAGCCTTGATGCCCCCGGCGGAACTCAGTCCGGCGTAGGCCCGAATCGGCTGCACCGCCGGGGTCCCGTTGAAAGCGGTGAGCTGCGTGACGGTCGGACCGCCCGCCACGAAGATCCGCCCCTGATGTCCCAACGACTCCCAGGTGACCAGCGACTCCGGGCCGCCGGACCGCAACCGGGTGGTCGGCGCCGCGCGATCCGGATCCATTTCATTGTTGACTCTGGCGAAGCTGTTATTCATGGTGCGCATCGCCACCCGCACCACCACCCCGTTGAGCACCGCGATGGTCAGCGCCACCAGCAACGACACCACGATCGTCGCCGACACCCGAGGCGGCGCCACCCGATCGAGTTGCCGCACCAAAAACCGAATCAGCCGGCGGACCAACTGGCCCACTTCGACGAGCACGAACAACACCAGCACCGACAGCACCGCGGCCAACGGATAGCCGAACCATTTCAAATACGGCACTCCCATGAGGTCGCGGAGCCCGTCCTGCCAGTCGTGAAACCAGATGACCATCGCGACCATGCCGACGCCGCCGACCGCCATCAGCACGGCCCACGCCCAGCGCGGCGGCGGTGGACTGGTGTCCTTGGACCGCATGTACCGAATCAGCCAGACCGCGAAAACGCCAAGCCCGTAGCCGGCGGCGCCCGAACCGCCGCTCACCAGACCCTGAAACACCGGACCCCGTGGAAGTAACGATGGTGTCATCGACAACCAGATGAACACCAGGCCGACCGCGGTGCCGGTAAACGTGTAGCGCCGGATCCACCACGGCTTTTCGGTCGGCCCCGGTGAGGCGGCTTCGGCCTGGCCCAGGGCTGACTCGGCCACCCGGGCCTCCTAACGATGAGTGAAATTCGGCGGCCGCTTCTCAGTGAACGCCGTCATCCCCTCGGACTGGTCGGCGGTGGCGAACGCGGAGTGGAACAGTCGGCGTTCGTAGAGCAACCCCTCGGCCAGGGTGGACTCGAAGGCGCGGTTGACCGCCTCCTTAGCCATCCGGACTGCTGACAGCGACATTCCGGCGATGATGGTGGCGACCGCCTTGGCTTCGGCCAGCAGATCATCGGCCGGCACCACCCGCGACACCAGGCCACTGCGTTCGGCTTCGGCAGCATCGATGGTGCGCCCGGTCAAAATCAGATCCATCGCTTTCGCCTTGCCGATAGCTCTGGTCAACCGCTGCGAGCCGCCCATGCCGGGCAGCACACCGAGTTTGATCTCGGGTTGACCGAATTTTGCGGTGTCGGCGGCGATCAGCAGATCGCACATCATGGCCAGTTCGCAGCCGCCGCCGAGGGCATGGCCGGCCACCGCAGCGATCGTCGGCGTACGAACCGCCGCGAATTTACCCCAGGCCGCGAACAAATCCGCCCCGAACACATCGGCGAAGGTCAGTTCGGCCATCTCTTTGATGTCGGCCCCGGCTGCGAACGCCTTGGCACTGCCGGTGACGATGATCGCGCCGATGTCCGGATCGTTATCGAATGCCGCTGCAGCGCTGGTGACTTCAGTCATCACCTGGCTGTTGAGCGCGTTGAGCGC
>CAZPZQ010000090.1:0-11305 GCA_964590745.1 uncultured Mycobacterium sp.
GGCCGCGGCGGCCGACGGCGGCCAAATCTTGATCAGCGAGCCGGTGCGAGACGCCGTCATCGGAGCTGACGACATCACCGTCGACGCCGGCCGCGATGTCGAACTGAAAGGGTTCACCGGCACGCACCGTCTGTACGGTGTGGAAACGCGGTGAGGTGCCCTCTTTCTGATTCCACCTGCATGTCCACCGCCTCAACGCGCGCGAGCTTGATGATGGCAGCCGCCATCAGCAGCGCCGCGGCGGCCAGCGCGACCATCCCAGCGCGGCCGGTGCGCAGAGTCTCGCCGAGCACGACGGTCCCCAGTACCGCCGCCACGACCGGCTGGGTTACCTGCAAGGTCGGCATCGACGCCGTCAGCGGTCCGGCCCGGAACGCTGCCTGCGAAAACACGAAACCGCCCAGCGCGGCCAGCAGGCCGGCATACAGCTCAGGCGCTCGAACCGGCGCTAACCCGCCGTCGCCCAGCAGACCGACGACTTCTTTGGTCAGGACGGCGACGACACCCCAGAGCGAACCCGAGACGAATGCGAACAGCACCGCGGCCAGGGGGCCACCCCGGACTTCCGCGACTACGACGCACCCGACCAACAGCGGACCTAACGCGACGATTACTGCCGCCCAGATCTGAAGCGATGCGCTCGAACGGCCAGCCTGCGGGTGGCCGACGGTGACGATCACGGCCAGCGCCACGGTCAGCATGCCGCCCCAGACCCACTCGTTGCCGGTTACCGTGCGCCGCGACAACCTCGCGTTGATCGGCAGGGCGAACAACAGCGAGGACGCCAGCAACGGCTGCACCAAAAGTACCGAACCCGCACGCAGCGCAGCCGCCTGCAACCCGATGCTGGCGCCCAGGATGAGGGTTCCGCACCGCCATCGCCGATCCCGAACCAGTTTGCCGAACAACGCCAGGTGGCCGACTGATCTGTCGGTAATTCGGCGCGCCACGCGTTGCTGGAGTACATCGCCGACTGCGATGCATAGTGCGGAACTCACCGCGAGCAACACCGCGATGTGGGCAGTGGTCATAACCGGGTCCCTCGATGTCGAAGGAGATAAGATCAGTGGCCAACCTCTAGCTACCCGGTTTCCGAGGCTTTGGCGGCTTTGGCACTCGCTGCCCGCCGGCTAGGAAGGCGAGCCGGATTCGGCCAACCGCTGGTGCAGCCGCGCCCGAATCTCATCGGGCGTGTATGCGCGCCGACGCCGCTGATCGCGGACCACCAACACTCCGCCCGCGGCCACGCCCACCACACCGGCCAGCCCGATCCACTTCCAGATACAGCGCATCAACACACCCTAACCGCGGCGGTCAAAACAGGGTGCCGCAGTACGGTGCGCGATCCGTGCGAAAGACCGCGTCCAGGCTGTCCAGCGCTTCGCTTTGGAGTTCAACGACACGGCCCGCTCGGTGCAGTTCCGTCGCTCGATGCGCACCCATGTAGATCGTCGCCAGATCCACCAAACTGACGCTGACATCCGGTGACCCGTCGTGCGGTTCACATGTGCCAACGCCGCCACGAGTTTTGAGCAGAAATCGTCCGCCCGCCACATTAAGCGGATCGGTTACGTCCAGCACGATATCGGCGTCCGCGGAGTACGTGCGCATACCGAGCACTTCAGGAACATTCATGATTCGAATCGACAGGAAATCATTCAAACTCGTCGTTTCGGCAGCAATCTGGCTGCTGAGTTTGAGCGGAAGCGGATCGTCGACCGGGAGTTCGACCTGTATGCCGTCGAACATCGTCAAACCCAGTAATGCCGCAAACAGTTCGGTATGCGCGTCGTCGGTGACGGCGCAAAAGTCGTAGACCACCAGGGTGCCGAACGGCGGTCGAAACGTGTGCGGCGATCCGCCGATCACTCGATAGGCCACGAAGCCGTCCGGGTGGACGATGAAAATCAGCTCCGATCCGCCATCTCGCTGCGTGACCCTATCCTGCAAAAAGTCTGCCCACCAGGTGTTGTCTCGGCTCAACGCGCCGGGGGTTCCGGCACACCATCGATCATAAATTTCCGGCAGCATGGGTCCGGCCTGGGCGGCGTTGAGTTGGCGGGCCCGATTCCGGTCCGGCGGAACGCGCAATTTCGCTACCCGCGGGTCGATGGTGTACGTCCGGGCATACGTCGCGACACCGCCGCCCAGAACGTCGAACAGCGCAGGCTGGAGCGGAGCACCGCAGAGAATCGGGTATCCGCGCTGCATCAGGATCCCAAATCCCTGGGCACTGATCTGCCGCCAGATTCCGTGCCCTTGATGCGTTGTAGCAACGGTCACCTTCGCCAGCCACGCGGCGTTGATTCGGGCGCCGCCCGGCACGGTGAGTCGCATCCGATAGACCAGCGAGGCGCCCACGACCAATGGTTGCTGCGCATCCGAAATATCCTCGGCAACCAGAATGTCTTCAAGCTTTACCCGGGGAGTCCAAGCGTCGACGTCCTGCGGCTCTGCCGATATCCCAACTGCGCGGGCGTAATACTCATAGATGGCCGGCAAGTCCGCCGCGCCCGCATATCGTATTCTGATGGTGTCGTCGGTTGCATTCATCGTCACCCCAATCAGATGCGTCGCATACCATCGGCGCCTTGGCACGCCGAATCGTTGAAGCTCACTAATACAGGCGGTCCCTGATCGAGTCGGTGCGCGGCAGCGAACTTCGGCTGGCTCCGGGGTTCCCGCACAACGACACCCTATTCACCGACGCTGCGGGGGGTCGACCCGATCATCGTGCTTTATGGTGCTCGGGGTGGATGCACACACAGTGACCCTCGATCGAGCGCTGAGGGAAACCCGCACCGGCGATATCTGGCTGTTCCGTGGCCGCGCTGGACCTGATCGCACCATTCAGGCACTCTCCAACGCACCGGTCAACCACGTCGGGATGACGCTGGCCATCGAGGATCTTCCACCGCTGATCTGGCATGCCGAACTCGGTGACAAGCTCACCGACGTCTGGACCGGCAGCAAGCATCGCGGAGTGCAACTCAACGATGCTGCCGAAGCCGTCGAGCAGTGGGTGCACCGATACCACCAGCGCTGCTGGCTCCGGCAGCTGACGCCGTACGCCAACCGCGAGCAAGAAGACCGGTTGCTGCGGGTCATCGCCCGGATGGACGGCACCCCGTTTCCGACGGCCGTGCGACTCACCGGACGATGGCTGCGCGGCCGACTTCCCACCCTCAACGACTGGATACGAGGCATTCCGATACTGGACCGCAAGGTTCGTGAGGTAACCCAGCGGCGCAAGGCTCGCCGGCAGGCGGCTGGCCTGGAAACCGCCTACTGTGCCGAAACGGTGGCCATCGCCTACGAGGAGATGGGGTTGTTGTCCACCGACAAACACTCGTACTGGTTCGACCCCGGGTCGTTTTGGAGTGGCGATATCTTGCCGCTGGCGCCCGGGTACGAACTCGGCCGCGAGATCGCGGTCACGCTCGAGTGAGCCGATAACCGTGCCCCGGCGCCGTCAGGCGGCCTCACAATACTGTTTCAGCGCAGCGGCCTCCTGGTCAACGTAGCGGCGAATCGTCCTGCCGATCAGCAGCCACAGCGGTCGGGCCAGCCAGCCGGTCATCGTCGCGGTCAGCCGCACGTGGGTGTCGGTTCCGTTGGGCGATGCCTCGAGCCGGTGATCGGCGTCGATGCGGTAGCCCGGGCCGCCGGTGTGCCAGCAGAACCGGTCGTTCTCGGTGAGGTGGTCGACCACCCAGGTCGCCGGACGCAGCCGCGGCTGGCGGACGGCAACCCTGGCGCCCACGACGAGTGGACCACCACCGTGCACGACGACCTCGTCCATCGTGGGGGTCCACCGCGGCCACGACTCGACATCACGGGTCACTTGCCAGACGGTCCCGATCTGGGCGGCGACCGCAACGGAAGTCTGATAATGCGGCATCCGGATGGCCCCGCTCAGTCGACCGTCATTTCGGCCATCTGCGACCAGCCTGTCGCGTCGATGGATTGGCTGATGATCTTCGGCGTCGATGCCAGCGCCTGGGGCAGCTGGGCTACCGCATCGCGGAAGTGGTCGCTGTCCACGTGGGCACTGCCCGCTGCGGCGTCACGGAACGCCTCAACCAGAACATATTCGGCGGGGTTGTCCAGGCTGCGCGACCATTCGAACCACAGATTGCCCGGTTCGGCACGGGTAGCCGCGGTAAACGAGGCGACCAGCTCGGGCCAGCGCTCCGACCATTCCGGCTTGGTTTCGAATTTGACCACGATGAATATCACGACGGCTCCGGTGCAGCTATCCGATCTCGACGCTGCTGAGCACCGTTGTCGGGTTAGCCGTCAAATCCAGTACCGGACAATGCTTTTCGACGACTTCCTGGAGTTCGCGGTAACGTTGCGCGGTTTCCGGGCCGGTCACGGTCATCACCACCCGCACCTCGCTGAAGCCAGGGCGAACGGCTTCGTCGAATCCGAAAAAGCCGCGCACGTCCAAGTCGCCTTCGGCGCGCGCACTGATCCCGTCGACTGCAATCCCGAGCCGCTCCGCCCAGAACCGCCAGGTCACGATCTGACAGGACAGCAGCGATGCGAGGTAGTACTCGACCGGGTTGGGTGCCTTGTCCTCGCCACCGAGGGTCGGCGGTTCGTCGACCTCGATGCTGTACTGGCCCAGGTGGACGGTGCTGGCCACCGCATCGTGCGCAACGGCCGCGGCGCGAAACACCACCTGGCCGTTAGCGGTGTCGGCGGAGGTGGCGTCGCTGGTCGCGGCTACCACATCGGTTAAGTGGGTAGTTGAAGCTGTCACAGCCCCCAACAATAGTGCGCCGCGGTGATTACGCCGCGATTTGGCCTCAGCGTGAGTTCAATGCCGGGGCACGCTAGGCCCCGACGTTGCGCTCAGCCCTTGAACGGGAGCAGTTTGTCCAGGTGGTCGACTTCCTGACGCAGATCACGCAGCAGCGCGGTGCCGACGGCGGTTTGCACCAGGGCCGCCAAACTGCCCTCCCGTTGGATCAGTTCCGTCAAGTGCTCATGGGTGGCACGCATCGCCGTTAATGCCTGCGCGATCAGTTCAGCGAGCGGCGGGGTTTCATCGCTGTGCTGTGCCATGGCGTAGCAGCCTACCGGCACCATCGGGCGGTCGGTTGCAATACCGCACACTCGACATTGGATCAGGTCCCGTCGCCCGGTGCCGGCGAGGTGTCGTTGATACGTCGCCGGGTTTCCGCCTCGGCGCGCCTGATCTCGGCGTCCTCCCGGCGAGCCGCGGCTTGTCGGCGAGCGGTGCGCTCGTCGACACGTCGGACTCGCTGACGCTCACGCTGCGCAGTCGCACCTTCGCGTTGGTCCGCACGTTGTTCTCGGTGATCAGCGGTTTGCTCGCGCTCATCTGCGATTCGGTCCCGCTCATCGGCGATGCGCTCGCGCTCGTTAGCGGCCCGTTCGCGTCTTGAGAGTTCAGCCTCGCGCCGAGCGAGAACATCGGCGCGGTGGCCAACTCGGCAGCGCGCCGACCGAGTTCGTCTTGCCGACCGGCCAGGCCCCCGCTAACCATGACCCCCCTTAACGCCGCAACGGTCATCGATGTGACGAGTGAAGCAGCCGCCTCGCCGCTACACGTTGAACCGGAACTCCACCAGGTGGCGTCATCGATAAACGTCACTCCCCGTCGTCGACCGTGAAATCGACGACGCGACACGCCGTGCTGCCGTCGTGGGTTTCACACTCGCGGTCGGGGCCGGGTGCGCAGCGCTACACGTTGAACCGGAACTCCACCACGTCACCGTCGGCCATGACGTAGTCCTTGCCTTCCATGCGCACCTTGCCGGCGGCTTTGGCGGCAGCCATCGACCCGGCGGCCATCAGGTCGTCGTAGGAGACGATCTCGGCTTTGATGAAGCCCTTCTCGAAGTCGGAATGGATCACCCCGGCCGCCTCAGGCGCGGTGTCGCCGCGCCGGATGGTCCAGGCTCGGGCCTCTTTGGGTCCAGCGGTCAAAAAAGTCTGCAACCGCAGCGTGTGAAAGCCGGCCCGGGCCAGCGCATCGAGTCCGCGCTCGTTCTGTCCGATCGATTCCAGCAGTTCCATCGCCGACTCGTCATCCAATTCGGCGAGTTCGGCTTCGATTTTCGCGTCCAGGAACACCGCGTCGGCGGGAGCGACCAACTCGCGCAGTTCGGAAATTCGCTCCGGGTTGGTCAGCACCGCCTCGTCGGCGTTGAAGACATAAAGAAACGGTTTGGTGGTCAGTAGATTCAGCTCACGCAACAACGAATCGTCGAACCCTGCGGCGAATAGCGTTGTGCCGTCGTCGAGTACCTGTTGCGCGGCGAGTGCGGCCTGGTGTGCCGGCTTGCGGTCCTTGTGGGTGCGGGCTTCTTTTTCCAGCCGCGGCACCGCACGTTCCAGGGTCTGCAGATCGGCCAGGATCAGCTCGGTTTCGACCACCTCGATATCGGATTTCGGGTCGATCCGCCCATCGACGTGGGCGACGTCATCGTCGGAGAACACCCGCACCACCTGACAGATCGCGTCGCACTCACGGATGTTGGCCAAAAACTTGTTGCCCAGACCGGCACCCTCGGATGCGCCTTTGACCAAGCCGGCGATGTCGACGAAGGTCACCGGGGCTGGCACGATCCGGGCCGAATTGAACATGGCGGCGAGTTCAGGCAGCCGCGGATCAGGCAGCGGAACCACGCCCTCATTCGGTTCGATGGTGGCGAACGGGTAATTGGCGGCCAGCACATTGTTGCGGGTCAGGGCGTTGAACAAGGTCGACTTGCCGACGTTGGGTAGCCCCACGATGCCCAAGCTCAAACTCACAACACCGCAAGTCTAGAGTGTGGTGGGCCACACATCGGCGGCACCGCCGGTGCAGTGGGTTTCGCGGCACGCCCATCGACAATCCCGGCGAGGTCTTTAAGGATCCGGACGTCGTTAGCCGGTACCGTCGACGTGTGGCAGCACAGCGGGCACGGTCGGCGGTGACGGCTGATCACCGCTCCATCCACCCCAATCTGCCGGGTTTGCCGTGGTGGGCGGCCATCATTGTGGCCGTCGCCGCGACAACGGCTGGCTTCGCCATCGACGCCGAGGCCGGTACCCGGGAGCTGACCCACATCTTCGCTGCGCTGTACGTGATGGGATGTGTCGCGGCAGTACTGGCGGTGCGGCAATCCGGACTCTTCACCGCCGTCATCCAGCCCCCGCTGATCTTGTTCTGCGCTGTTCCCAGCGCCTACTGGGTGTTTCACGGCGGTGCCTTCAACGGCATCAAAGGCATTTTGATCAATTGCGGTTACCCGCTCATCGAGCGGTTCCCGCTGATGTTGTTCACTTCGGCCGGCGTTTTGCTGATCGGGATGGGCCGCTGGTATTGGGGGATGACGGCACGGTCGGCAACCCCGAACGCCGCTACTGAAGCGACCAACGCGCCCAGTCAATGGGCATCGACCGGCAAAAAACTCACCGCCAAACTCGCGGAGATGTTCAATCCCAAACCCGCCCACGCCATCGATGCGACGACATCGCGCCGGCGCCGCGCCGACGATCGCCCTCGCCGCAGCACGACTCCGCGCCGCCACGCCGATCCCGCCGGGCGGTCCGGTCGCAGTCAGCCGCGACATCTCCGACCGCCGGTCGACGACCCGCCGGACCCGACAGCCCGACGCACGCAGCGGCGCCGCCCGCCAACCGTCCGTACCGAAGAACCCCCGATAAGGCGTCGACCGCGGCCGCCGGGCGAACCCGGCTGGCGCGGCCAGCCGCCGCTCCGCGACACCGGACGCGACCCGTATCCGCGCACCGCCCGGCCAACCGCCGCCAGTGGCTGGATGGACGCGCATCGGGCGGCCGACCCGCCCGAACCACGGCGCTATCGGCCGGCCACAAAAGCCGCCGACGGCGCCAGCGGTTCCAGCGCCACCCACCACCCGATCTCCCGGGTGCGCTATCGCAGGCCCAACCCGGGCGACGAGCCTCCCCGACAGTCCCGCAGGCCGCACAGTGACGACGCCGAATCCTGGCAGTACGACATCTAAGCCCTGCGGCCACGGCGCAGGGCAACCGACCAGCCTGCGCTCTCCATTCGGCGCGCACTGTCGGCTGGCGCCACCCGCGTTTGGCTCCGGTCGATGGTTAAGGCAGGCTGGGAGCATGGCAACCGCACCATATGGAATTCGGCTGCTGGTGGGAGTAGCGACGCTCGCCGTCGAGGAGACCCGGAAGCTGCCGCAAACCATCCTGACGTATCCGATGACACTGGCCAGCCAGGCCGCCCACATCGTGATGCGATGGCAGCAGAGCCTGGCTGAGCTGGCGATCAAGGGTGATTCCACGCTGGAGACGCTCTTTCCGCCGAAAGATGAGCAGCCTGAGTGGGCGACCTTCGACGAAGACATCGATGAAGCCGAAAGGCTCGGCGATGACGAGACGGGCGGGGCGCCCGACGGCGCCGACTACGACCGCCGTTCGGAAGGCCGGTTTGCCCTCTATTCGTCGTTCGACGAGGCGGGAACGGGAAACCCACCCGCGGAAACGAACACCGCGGCCCGAAACTCCGCCGCCGGGGCGAGGCCCCCGGTACCGGACATCGTCACCGAGCTTGACTACAGCACGCTCACCTTGGCCCAGCTACGAGCCAGGCTGCGTTCGCTGAGCCTCGACGACCTGCAAGCCCTGCTCAGCTACGAGGAGTCCACCAAGGCACGGGCGCCGTTTCAGACTTTGCTGGCCAACAGGATCACCCACGCGACCGCCAAGTGAGCACACCCGCACCGGGAAGCGCCGCCGAGAACCCGTTCCCGGTCCGCGCCGTCGCCGTCCGAGTGGCCGGCTGGATCGACAAGCTCGGGCCGGTGTGGGTGGAGGGTCAGCTGACCCAGATCAGGGTACGGCCGGGCGTCAAGACGGTGTTCATGGTGTTGCGCGATCCGGCGGTCGACATGTCACTACCGGTGAGCTGCCCACCCGGTCTGGTCGCCCGGGCACCGGTGCAGTTGACTGAGGGCACCCAGGTGGTCGTGTGCGGCAAGCCGAGTTTCTACACTGGCCGCGGCACGTTTTCATTGCGGCTCAGCGAAATCCGCGCTGTCGGGATCGGCGAATTGCTGGCCCGGATCGAACGGCTGCGTCGGCTGCTGGACGCCGAGGGACTGTTCGACCCGCGCCTCAAACGGCCCATTCCGTTCTTGCCGGCCACCGTCGGATTGATCACCGGCCGGGCCAGTGACGCCGAGCGGGACGTCACGACGGTAGCCACCGCCCGCTGGCCGGCGGTGCGGTTCACCGTGCGCAACACCGCAACACAGGGTCTCAGCGCCGTACCGGAAATCGTCGAGGCACTGCGCGAATTGGACGCCGATCCGGCCGTCGAGGTGATCGTGGTCGCCCGAGGCGGCGGCAGTGTCGAGGACCTGCTGCCGTTCTCCGACGAAACGCTGTGCCGGGCGATCGCGGCCTGCCGCACCCCGGTGGTCAGCGCGGTCGGTCACGAGCCCGACAATCCGCTGTGCGACCTGGTCGCCGACCTGCGGGCCGCCACCCCCACCGACGCGGCGAAGAGAATCGTCCCGGACGCCGCCGCGGAACAAGCGCTGATCACCGACCTCCGCCGGCGCACCGGGCGCGCGCTGCGCAATTGGGTGCTGCGCGAAGAGCGGGTGCTTTCGGGGCTGCGCAGCCGCCCGGTGCTGGCCGACCCGTTGCGGGCACTGACCGCGCGAGCCGACGAGGTGCATCGGGCCCGAGCCGCGGGCCGCCGCGATATCACCCGACTGATCGCCGCGCAGACCGAACGGGTCGAACACCTGTCCGCTCGACTGGCCACGCTGGGCCCGGCGGCCACCCTGGCCCGCGGCTACGCGGTGGTCCAGACCATGACAGCGTCGGGGCCGGCGCAGGTGCTGCGGACCGTCGATGACGCGCCGCCCGGAACCCGGCTGCGGATCCGGGTCGCTGACGGCGCCGTCGCAGCGGTGAGCGAAGGACCCACCGATGGCGACTGAGCAGAACCGGTCCACTAGACCCGTTAGCGAACTCGGCTATGAAGCCTGCCGCGACGAGTTGATCGACGTCGTGGAACAACTGGAGCAGGGCGGGTTGGACCTGGAGGCGTCGCTGAAGCTGTGGGAACGGGGCGAACAGCTGGCCAAGCGATGCGAAGAGCACCTGGCCGGGGCGCGTCAGCGGGTGCAAGACGCGCTGGCTGGTGACGAGTCCGACCAGGGGTAGAACCCGGCGATCCTGTCCTCCTGTGCGTCGAGACTGCGCTGAGGCCGTGGCCTGACGCGCCGATAGCTGGCCCTGGCCGCAGTCTCGATGCCGCCACCGCAGTCTCGGCGCCGCTGATGGCCGGCAGGCATGAGTTCAGCGCAGAACTGAAACAGGTTCAGTTATGCTCGCCGCGTGGCCGATGCCTCGCTGACGACGGAACTGGGCCGGGTGTTGGTAACCGGGGGGTCCGGCTTCGTCGGGACCAACTTCGTGGCCACGCTGCTGGACCGCGGCTATCAGGTGCGGTCGTTCGACCGGGCGGTGTCGCCGCTGTCCGAGCACCCGCAATTGCAGGTGCTACAGGGCGACATCTGCAATCCGGAAACGGTGGCCGCCGCGGTCGAAGGCATAGACACGGTGTTCCACACCGCCGCCATCATCGATCTGCAGGGCGGCGCGGAAGTCACCGACGACATCCGGCGACGCAGCTTCGCGGTGAACGTGGACGGCACCAAGAACCTGGTACATGCCAGTCAGACTGCCGGAGTCAAACGGTTCGTCTACACCTCGTCGAACAGCGTGGTGATGGGCGGCAAACCGATCGCCGGCGGCGACGAAACCATGCCCTACACCACCAAGTTCAACGACTTGTACACCGAAACCAAGGTGGTGGCCGAGAAGTTCGTGTTGGACGAGAACGCGTCACCGGACGGCGGATCTGCCATGTTGACCTGCGCGATCCGGCCCAGCGGCATCTGGGGACGCGGGGATCAGACCATGTTCCGCAAGCTGTTCGAAAGTGTGGTTGCCGGCCACGTGAGAGTGCTGATCGGCAGCAAACACGCCAAGTTGGACAACTCCTACGTGCACAACCTGATTCACGGTTTCATCCTGGCCGCCGAGCATTTGGTGGCGGGCGGTACCGCGCCCGGGCAGGCGTATTTCATCAACGACGGCGAGCCGATCAACATGTTCGAGTTCGCCCGGCCGATCATCGAAGCCTGTGGCGAGCACTGGCCTAGACTTCGGGTGTCCGGTCGGTTGGTTCGTGACGTGATGGTGATCTGGCAGTGGCTGCACTTCCGATTCGGTCTACCCGAACCATTACTGGAACCCGGTGCGGTGG
>CAZPZQ010000091.1:0-11303 GCA_964590745.1 uncultured Mycobacterium sp.
TCCCGCTGCCCCCCGGCCTGGTCGAGGCCAGCAAATTCCCCACCCCGCTGTTCACCCCGGCGACCAAGGCCGAACTCGGTGATCATGACGAGAACATTCCATTCGCCCGGGTGATCGAACTCGTGGGCGGGGTGCGGGCCAACCAACTGCGTGACCGTACCCTGCAGACATACGTGCAGGCAGCCGACCATGCGCTGAAGAAGGGAATCATCGTCGCCGACACCAAATTCGAATTCGGCATCGACGAGCACGACAACCTGGTCCTGGCCGACGAGATCTTTACCCCCGATTCGTCACGCTACTGGCCGGCCGACGGCTACCGGGCCGGTGAAGTCCAGCCCAGCTTCGACAAACAGTTCGTGCGCAACTGGCTTACCGGTCCCGACTCCGGATGGGATCGGTCCGGGTCGAAACCGCCCCCGGCGCTGCCGGACGACATCATCGCAGCGACTCGTGATCGCTACATTGAAGCCTACGAGCGGATTTCCGGACTGCGGTTCGCCGACTGGATTGGCTCGGCGGCGTGAGCGAGACTCCCATCCGCGACCGGCTGACACTGCCCCACCCACCGGTCGCCAAGCGGGTGGCGAGCACTCGGACCCAGCACGGCGATGTTTTCATCGATCCCTACGAGTGGATGCGCGACACGACCGACCCCGATGTGATGGCCTACTTGAAGTGTGAAAACGACTACACCGATGCGGTCACTGCGCATCTGCAGCCGGTGCGGCAACAGATTTTTGACGAGATCAAGGCGCGGACCAAGGAAACTGACCTTTCGGTCCCGACCCGTCGCGGTGATTGGTGGTACTACAGTCGATCTTTCGAGGGAAAGCAGTACGGCGTTCAGTGCCGCTGCCCGGTCGATGATTCCGACGATTGGACTCCACCCATCTTCGACGAGCACACCGACATCACCGGCGAGCAGGTGCTGCTCGACCAGAACGCCGAGGCCGAAGGTCATGACTTCTTCACCTTGGGTGCAGCCAGCGTCAGCCTCGACGGCAACATTCTGGCCTACTCCGTCGATGTCGTGGGCGACGAGCGATACACCTTGCGGTTCAAGGATCTTCGCACCGGCGACCTCTATCCCGACCAGATTGTCGGCATCGGTGCGGGCGTGACCTGGGCCACCGACAATCGCACCGTCTATTACGTGACTGTCGACGCGGCCTGGCGACCTGACACGGTGTGGCGGCACCGGCTCGGTTCCGGCTTGCCCGCCGAGCAGGTCTACCACGAGGCCGACGAGCGGTTCTGGTTGTCGGTGGGACGCACCCGCAGCAACGCCTACGTGCTGATCGCCGCCGGATCCGCGATCACCTCCGAGGTGCGGTACGGCGATGCGGCTGATCCGCGAGCACAATTCACCATCGTGTGGCCGCGACGTGACGGCATCGAGTATTCGCTAGACCATGCGATCGTCGGCGGCCAAGACCGGTTTCTCATCTTGCACAACGACGGTGCGGTCAACTTCACCTTGGTGGAGGTACCGGTTGCCGACCCAGCTGTGTCGCGTACCCTGATCGCTCACCGCGACGACGTGCGGCTCGATGCCGTGGACGCGTTCGCCGGGCAGCTGGTGGTGAGTTACCGAGCCGAGGCTCTGCCGCGCATCCAGCTGTGGCCGTTGACCGCCGACGGCGACTATCGGTCACCCGAGGAGATATCGTTCGACACCGAACTGATGTCGTGCGGTCTGGGAGCCAACCCGACCTGGGATGCGCCCACGCTGCGGGTCGGCGCCACATCGTTCATCACGCCGGTGCGGATTTACGACATCGACCTGGCCACCGGCGAGCGTACGTTGTTGCGAGAGCAGCCGGTGCTTGGTGACTATCAACGCGCTGACTATGTGGAGCATCGGGACTGGGCGCGCGCCGACGACGGAACCCGCATACCGGTGTCGATCGTGCATCGCGCAGACGTGGAATTCCCAGCGCCGACGGTACTTTACGGCTACGGCGCTTATGAGATGTGTGAGGACCCGCAGTTCTCGATTGCCCGACTGTCCCTGCTCGACCGCGGAATGGCGTTCGTGATCGCGCATGTACGCGGCGGCGGGGAGATGGGCCGATTGTGGTACGAGCATGGCAAGCTGCTGGAAAAGAAGAACAGTTTCACCGATTTCATCGCGGTCGCGCGCCACCTGATCGACTCGGGGCTCACCGGACCGCAACAGTTGGTGGCCATGGGCGGAAGTGCAGGCGGACTGTTGATGGGGACGGTAGCCAACCTGGCTCCGGAGCTGTTCGCCGGCATCTTGGCGCAGGTCCCATTTGTCGACCCGCTGACCACCATCCTGAATCCGTCGCTACCGCTGACCGTCACCGAGTGGGACGAGTGGGGAAACCCGTTGGACGACAAAGATGTCTACTTCTACATGAAGTCGTATTCACCCTACGAGAACATCAGGGCGCAGGACTATCCACCCATTCTGGCGATAACCTCGCTGCACGACACCCGGGTGCACTACGTCGAGCCGGCGAAATGGGTGGCTGCGTTACGACACAGCAAAACCGACGACCACCCGGTGCTGTTGAAGACCCAGATGAGCGCGGGCCACGGTGGCATCAGCGGTCGCTACCAGCGTTGGAAAGAGACCGCATTCCAGTATGCCTGGCTGCTGGCAGCCGCCGACAACCATCGGTGGGACAGTGAAACAGCGCCGCAAGGCTGAACCCGCGGGCTCGTCGTGAAGGCGATCATCATCGGCGGCGGCATCGGCGGTGCCGTGACAGCCTGCGCTTTGCAGCACGACGGCATCGACGTCGAACTTTACGAACAGGCAGCTCAATTCGGCGAGATCGGAGCCGGGCTACAGATCTCGGCGAACGCTGTCCGGGTACTGGAACGCCTCGGCATGGGCGAGGCGGTCCGCCAGGTCGGAGTGGCCGCCGAGGCGGTGGAGTTTCGCGACCTGCGCACCGACGACCTGCTGCACCACACCTCGCTGAGCGGTAGCGAACTGAACCGACTGGGCGCGCTGTTCATCCAGGCCCAACGCCCCGACCTGCTGGACATCCTGGTGCGCGGGATTCGGAAGGACACGGTGCACCTGGGTGAGCGGTGCGTCGGCTTCGAAGAAGACGCCGACCGGGTGACCGCATTCTTCGAGTCCGGGCATACCGCGCACGGCGACATCCTCATCGGCGCCGACGGGATCCACTCCGTCGTTCGGGATCGCATGCTGGGCCAGCAAGAGCCGGAGTTCTCCAAGATCATTGCCTGGCGAGCGCTGGTACCGCACGACCAGCTCGAACATCTTGGCTTGGAACCGAAGTGTCACGTCTGGTGGGGCCCGCATTGCAGCGTGGTGTTGTACTGGGTGCGACAGATGCAGCTGCTGAACTTCGTCGGCATTGTGCCGTCCGATGAAACTGCCGCCGAATCCTGGTTGGTCCGAGGAAACGTCCAGGCGATCCGCGACTCGTTCCAAGGCTGCACCGAACGGGTGGCGGCCGTCATCGACCAGCTTCACGCCCCGTTTGTCACCGGCTACTATTTTCGGCATCCGCTGTCCCGATGGAGCGTCGGCCGGACCACCATTCTCGGTGACGCGGCCCACCCCATGCATCCCTTCCTGGCCCAAGGCGCTTGCCAAGCGATCGAGGACGCCGCGGTGCTGTCCCGGTTGCTGGCCCGCTGCGGGCCCGCCGATGTGCCTGCGGCCCTGCAGGATTACCAGGTCAAACGGCTGCCCCGGGCGTCTCGAATCCAACGATCGTCGATGGACCAGGAACGGGTGTGGCACCTGTCCGATCCGGCTCAGATAGCGATACGCAACCGGCAACTGCGCAGTATGATGCAGATCGACCCGCATTCGCGCGCTCTGTTCGGTTGGATTCATGAACATGATCCGTACCGGCTCGCCGACCGCGGTTACGGTGAGCCGTGGCGCACCCTCAAGCGTCCCGAGGCGCAACGTGCCTGGAAGATGTGGCACGAACTGGCATCCTCCGACGACGCAGCACGCGGGTCCGCCGGCCTGCGCCGGGCGTACCACAGCTTTTTGCGCCGCAACTTTCCACCGCCCGCAGATGTGCGTGTCGAACATGTCGACGCCGACGGCGTTTCGCTGGTCCGGGTAACTGCGTCGACATCGCCGGCTCAAGGCGCCCGGATTCTGCATTTGCACGGTGGCGGGTACGTCTGCGGCAGCGCAGCCGACTCAATCGAGCTGGCCGCCCGGTTAGCCCGGGCTGTCGGCGCGGCCGTCGACGCCGTCGAGTATCGGCTCGCACCCGAGCATCCGTGCCCGGCCGCCGCCGAAGACGGCCTGCGCGCTTATCGGTGGCTCATCGAACACGACGGTGTACCCGCCGGGCACATCATCGTCACCGGAGAATCCAGCGGCGGCGGCCTGGCCCTGGCGACCGTGCTGCACGCGAAAGCAACCGGGTTGCCGATGCCGGCCGGAGCCGCGGTGATCTCCCCGATGGTGGATCTGACGCTGGATTGCGACACGATCGACGCCCGGGCCGATACCGAACCGATCTGCAGTCGGGCGTTCCTGACCAATGTGGCGAGCCTGTATCTGCAGGGCCACCAACCGACCGATCCACTGGCCTCCCCGCTCTACGGCGATCTGCACGGTTTGCCTGCACTGCTGATCCAGGTAGCCGCGAACGAAGCATTGTTCGGTGACGCCGAACGGCTGGCGACTACCGCCCGCGCGGCGGGCGTGCAGACCGAAATCCACAGCTATCCGGACAGTGTGCACGTGTTCCCGCTGTTCCCGTTCCTCGATGAGGCGTCCACGGCGCTAGCGCAGCTCGCCGATTTCAGCCGCCGCGTCACGCTCGGCGTAGCGTCAGGGGAATGACAATCACCGATATTCCGCTGACCACCCTGGACGGCCTGCCCACGTCGCTGGCCGACTACGCCGACCGGGCCGTACTGATGGTGAACGTCGCATCGAAATGCGGACTGACCCCCCAGTACCGCGCGTTGCAGCAGTTGGCCGCCGACTATGCCGACCGCGGACTGACCGTGATCGGAGTGCCGTGCAACCAGTTCATGGGTCAAGAACCCGGCACCGCCGACGAGATCCGAGCTTTCTGCTCGAACACCTACGGTGTGACGTTCCCGCTGCTGGCCAAGACGGAGGTCAACGGCGCGGGCCGGCATCCGCTCTATGCCGCATTGACCGAGACGCCGGACGCCGACGGGCAAGCCGGTGACGTGCAGTGGAATTTCGAGAAGTTCCTGATCGCCCCGGGCGGCGCGGTGGTCAACCGGTTCCGGCCCCGCACCGAACCGGACGCCCCCGAGGTGATCGCCGCTATCGAGGCGGTGCTGCCGAACTGACGGTGCTCGGCTGCGCGCCCGACGCGGTAGCGACGTTCCAGCTAACCGCGGATAGCTGGATCGTTACGCTGGAAAGCTATGGGCGACCGGTCGGACGCTGACGTCATCATCGTCGGGGCCGGGCTTTCCGGCCTGGTGGCGGCCTGCGAATTGGTCGATCGTGGCCGGCAGGTGCTGGTCGTCGACCAAGAGAGCAGCGCCAACCTGGGCGGGCAAGCGTATTGGTCGTTCGGTGGTCTGTTCTTCGTCGACAGCCCCGAGCAACGTCGCCTGGGCGTACACGACAGTCGCGACCTGGCGCTGCAGGATTGGCTTGGCACGGCGGCATTTGACCGACCGGAAGACTACTGGCCAAGCCAGTGGGCGCACGCATACGTCGACTTCGCGGCGGGTGAGAAGCGCAGCTGGCTGCGGTCTCGGGGACTGAAGATCTTCCCGCTGGTCGGCTGGGCCGAACGCGGCGGGTATGACGCGCTCGGACACGGCAACTCGGTACCGCGGTTTCACATCACCTGGGGCACCGGCCCGGCGCTGGTGGAGATTTTCGCCCGCCGGCTGCGGGGCCGGCCGAAGGTGCGATTCGCCCACCGCCACCGGGTGGACGAGCTGATCGCAGAAAACGGCATGGTGACCGGAGTGCGGGGCAGCGTCTTGGAACCGTCGGCGCAGCGGCGTGGGGTAGCGTCGTCTCGAACCGTGGTCGGCCAGTTTGAATTTCGTTCCGCGGCGGTGATTGTGGCCAGCGGCGGAATCGGCGGCAACCTGGATTTGGTGCGACAGAACTGGCCGACCCGGATGGGACGTGTGCCCGAGCAGCTGCTTGCCGGGGTACCCGCCCACGTCGACGGCCGAATGATCGGCATCGCCGAGCAGGCCGGCGCCCGAGTGATCAACCGCGACCGGATGTGGCACTACACCGAGGGCATCACCAACTACGACCCGATCTGGCCAAGCCATGGCATCCGGATCATCCCGGGGCCATCGCCGCTGTGGCTGGATGCGACGGGCCGACGGTTACCGGGCCCGCTGTATCCGGGTTTCGACACGCTCGGCACGCTGGAGTACATCGCAAAATCCGGCCAGGATTACACCTGGTTCCTGCTCAACCGCAGGATCATCGAGAAGGAATTCGCCCTGTCCGGCCAAGAGCAGAACCCGGACCTGACCGGCCGCAGTCTGCGCGAGTTGGTATCGTCGCGGGTGCGGTCCGGTCCGCCCGGCCCGGTGCAGGCTTTCATCGACCGCGGGGTGGATTTCGTCAGTGCGACGTCGATGCGTGAGTTGGTCGCCGCCATGAACCGGCTACCCGACGTGGCGCCCCTGGACTATGCCACGGTCGCGGCCGAGGTCACCGCACGCGACCGGGAGGTGGCCAACAGGTTCGGCAAAGACGGCCAGCTCACCGCGATTCGCGGTGCCCGAGCGTACCTGGGTGACCGTCTGGGCCGGGTGGTGGCACCGCACCGGCTCGCCGATCCGAAAGCCGGACCGATGATCGCGGTCAAGCTGCACATCCTGACCCGAAAGACGTTGGGCGGGCTCGAGACCGACTTGGACGCGCGGGTGCTCAAAGCCGACGGTTCGCCGTTCGGCGGGCTGTATGCGGCCGGCGAGGTGGCCGGGTTCGGCGGCGGCGGGGTGCACGGCTACCGGTCACTGGAGGGCACCTTCCTCGGGGGGTGCATCTTCTCCGGGCGCGCGGCGGGCCGCGGCGCCGCCCGCGACATCGCCTAACCCGGCCGAACAGACACAAAGGTCCCCGGAAACAGGTGAAATTGGCTGCTTTTGCGACTGGTCGCGCTCGAAAAGCCCGCGCGCAAAAGCTCGCGCTCAAAAGGCGACCGCGGTTTCTTCGGTCAGCACCTGAAAGTCGGTGTCGGTCATCTCAGCGAGCCGGCTGTGGTAGATGCCTCGCGCCTCGGGCGCGATGATGCCCTGATGGATCGGCACCGCGCGAGCCGGCGCCACCGCCCGCAGGTAGTCGACGGCTTCCGAGATCTTCATCCACGGGGCGGCCGCCGGAGTGGCCAGCACATCCACCGGTTCGTCGGGCACGAACAGCGCATCACCGGGGTGCATGAACCGGGCCGGGTGCGCCTGGTCGCCGACCAGGTAAGAGATGTTGTCGATCACCGGGATTTCGGGATGGATCACCGCGTGACGGCCGCCGACACCGCGGACGGTCAGCCCGGCCACCCGGAGCCGGTCGCCGACCCGGACCGGTTGCCACGGTGCGCCAAGCTGGCCCGCAGTTTGCGGATCGGCGTAGAGGGCGGCGCCCGGGTTTGCCTCGATCAGCGCCGGCAGGCGTGCGGTGTCGATGTGGTCGGGGTGCTGGTGGGTGACCAGGATGGCCGCCAGGCCGGTGACGCCCTCGAAACCGTGCGAGAAAATCCCCGGGTCGAATAAGACCGTGGCCTGGTCGAACTCAGCGAGGAGGCAGGAGTGGCCGAAGTGTGTCAGTTGCATGTCTTCGATTGTGCGCCGAGGTCGCCGGTAGAGTCTCGTAATGGCGACAGCCGATCGACGTGCAGTGAACAGCGAGGAGCGCCGGTGGCCCGGGTGGTGGTACACGTGATGCCCAAAGCGGAGATATTAGACCCGCAGGGGCAGGCGATCGTGGGTGCGCTCGGCCGGCTCGGACATAGCGGAGTTTCAGGTGTCCGGCAGGGCAAACGGTTCGAGCTGGAAGTCGACGACAGCATCGGTGACGCCGAGCTTGCCGAGATCGCTGAATCGCTGTTGGCTAACACCGTGATTGAGGACTGGGCGATCAGCCGGGAACCATCATGACGGCTCGGGTGGGGGTGATCACCTTCCCCGGCACACTCGACGACGTCGATGCCGCGCGGGCGGTGCGGCTCGTCGGTGCTGAGGCGGTCAGCCTCTGGCACGCCGATGCCGACCTCAAGGCCGTCGACGCCGTGGTGGTACCCGGTGGGTTCTCCTACGGCGACTATCTTCGCGCCGGTGCTATCGCACGGTTCGCCCCGGCCATGGGTGAGGTGGTCGCCGCTGCCGGCAGAGGGCTGCCGGTATTGGGCATCTGCAACGGTTTTCAGGTGCTCTGCGAAGCGGGACTGCTGCCCGGCGCGCTGACCCGTAACGTCGGACTGCACTTCATCTGCCGTGACGTGTGGTTGCGGGTGGCGTCCACCGCGACGGCGTGGACGTCCCGATTTGAACCCGAAGCAGATCTGTTGGTGCCGTTGAAATCCGGCGAGGGCCGCTACGTCGCATCCGAGCCGGTGCTCGACGAACTGGAGGGGGAGGGCCGGGTGGTTTTCCGCTACCTGGACAACCCCAACGGCTCGCTGCGCGACCTCGCCGGGATCAGCTCGGCGGATGGTCGCGTCGTCGGTTTGATGCCGCACCCCGAGCACGCTGTCGAAGCGTTGACCGGGCCGTCCGATGACGGTTTAGGCGTGTTCTACTCGGCGTTGGATGCCGTGCTGGCTGCCTGACACGCCGCCACCGCGACGTGTCCGTGTCGGCCGGCGATCCGCACGCGCGGGCGAAAAGGACGGGCTTCAGCAGCTGAGGCAGACCGAGGCCTCGGCGGTGTAGCACAGGAACGTCAGCGTCTCCTGCAGGTATAACTGCACGGTGTCGGCGTCGTGGGCCAAGTAGCCGATCGACACATCGGTGCCCAGCTGCAGGTCGAAGTCGCCACCGCGGGTGGTCAACACCATGGCACCGTCGATGGCCGGTGCCCAGATGATGTCGCCGTGGCCGACCAGGCGGCGCAGGTGCTCGCGGATCGGGTAGCCGTGCTGGGTGGTTTCGCTGACCTTGGTGTAGACGTCAGCCGACAACAACACCGAATAGGGACCGTCCACCCCGGCGAGCCGCAGCTCGGACAGGGCCTGGCTGATCGCATCGGGGGTGTCGCGTGGGTCTTCCGGCAGACTCAAGGCGGGGTTGGAGCTGGCGCTGCGGATGCCCTCGATGGACGCCGCGGGATAGCCCTCGAAGATCGCCCGGTCTTCGACAAAGGCCAGCTTCTTGGCGGCGTCTTTGACCGGATCCCAATCCGCGTCGTTGGAACCGCGCTCCACGTCGTCGATTTCAGCGCGTGACAGGGTGAACGGAACCCGCAGCCGTACCAGTGGTTGGCTGGCTCGCAACTGAGCCACCACACCGTCGGCCGGGGCAGCAACGTCCGCCAACCGACCGGTGCTGACCGCGGCCGCCTTCGGCCCGCCGGCATTGCTGACGTCGACCACCCGGCGTCCGGCAATATGGCGTTTGAACGTGCGGGTGGCCTCCTCCTCGATTTCCGCCCAGGCGACGGCGGTGATCGGCGCGAGTTCGCGATAGAGGTTGTTCATCGGCGGATTCCTTTCAGACTGCCGACCGTCCATGAGCCGTGGTCAGCCGTGGGGTGCGCGGTCGAGACCGCAGGCACCGCGGACTGCTCGGGCTGAGGCGAGACGGACGGCACAGCTTCGACCCTAACGCCGCGGCCGGGTCGGCATGCGAAAGACTGGCACCATGACGGCCACCGCGGCGGGTCTGTGCGACTTCATCGATGCGTCTCCATCGCCGTATCACGTGTGTGCCACGGTCGCCGAGCGGTTGCGTGCCGCCGGATATGCCGAACTGGCCGAGATGGATCGCTGGCCGGATCGGCCGGGCCGGTATTTCACCATCCGCGCCGGTTCGTTGGTGGCCTGGAACAGTGTCGGGGCCGCCGGTCGACCATTCCGGATCATCGGCGCGCACACCGACAGCCCCAATCTGCGGGTCAAACAACATCCGGACCGTGAGGTCGCCGGCTGGCGGCTGGTGGCGCTGCAACCCTACGGGGGCACCTGGCTGAACTCTTGGCTGGATCGCGACCTGGGCATCAGCGGCCGACTGTCGGTGCGTAGCGATTCTGGGGGCACTGCGGTCACCAGCCGGCTGGTCCGCATCGACGAACCGATGCTACGGGTGCCGCAGCTGGCCATTCACTTGGCCGACGACCGCAAGTCGGTGACCCTGGACCCACAGCGCCACGTCAACGCGGTGTGCGGAGTCGGTGCCGGCGGACCATCGTTTCTCGGTCATATCGCCGAGCGCGCCGGCGTAGCGGTCCAGAACCTGCTCGGCTTCGATCTGATGACCCACGACCTGACTCGGTCGGCACTGACCGGTGTCGACGACGTGTTCGTCAGCGCACCCCGGCTGGACAACCAGGCCAGCTGCTATGCCGGGCTGGAGGCGTTGCTGGCCGCCGTACCGGGCAGCCACCTGCCGGTGCTGGTGCTGTTCGACCACGAGGAGGTCGGGTCCGCCTCAGATCACGGCGCTCAGTCCGAACTGTTGCCGACGACGCTGGAGCGGATCGTGCTGTGCGCGGGCGAGAGCCGGGAGGACTTTCTGCGCCGACTGTCGGCCTCGATGCTGGCCTCGGCGGACATGGCGCACGCCACTCACCCGAACTATCCGGACCGGCATGAGCCCGGTCATCTGATCGCGGTCAACGCGGGGCCGGTCCTCAAAGTGCAACCGAACCTGCGCTACGCCACCGACAGCCGCACCGCCGCGGCGTTCGCCTTGGCCTGCCAGCAGGCCGGGGTGCAGTTGCAACGCTATGAACACCGCGCCGACCTGCCCTGCGGGTCGACGATCGGCCCGATGAGCGCTGCACGCACCGGCGTCCCGACCGTCGACGTGGGTGCCGCCCAACTGGCCATGCACTCGGCGCGCGAACTGATGGGCGCCGCTGACGTCGCCAGCTACACGTCGGCGCTGCGCGCCTTCTTGGTGCCGGATTGAGGCTCCCGCCAACTAAGCTGAGCCTGTGACGTCAGGGCTGACCCATTCGACCGACACCGTCGACCGGGCCGCGGCCACCCCCGACCAGCCGCAGCCGTTCCGTGAACTGGGCCTCAAAGATGACGAATACCAGCGCATTCGCGACATTCTGGGCCGTCGCCCGACGGACGCCGAACTGGCCATGTACTCGGTGATGTGGAGCGAGCACTGCTCCTACAAGTCCTCCAAGG
>CAZPZQ010000092.1:0-11282 GCA_964590745.1 uncultured Mycobacterium sp.
GGCGCTCGGTCGGCTGCACCGGGAGTTCCCGGGCATCTCCTGGGTGCTCATCGGCGACGACGGCCAGCACGATCCGATGATCTACCGCGAGTTCGCCGCCGAATACCCCGAATCGGTCGTCGCGATCGTCATCCGGGAGCTCACCCCGGCGCAGCAGGTGCTCGCGCACGGCACCCCGACCGCCAACCTCGACACGCGGTGGACCCCGCCGACGACGGGCGTGCCGGACCTGCACGGCGCGGACGGCGCGACCCGCGGCCCGCGGTTGCGCCGCTCGCGCAGCCCGGTGGCCCGCCGACCCGCGCGGGCGCGGGCGCTGCCGAGCGGCCGGTTGGGCGCGCGACCGTAACCGGTCGCGCAACGCTTCGGCGCGAGTTGGCGCGTACGGCTCCGGCAGCGGTAACCGGAGCAGCCGGTTCACCCGGTCGTCGCGGCCGGCCCGCAGCGCAGCCACCGCCTCCGGTTCGTGCCGCGCCGCACTGGCCATCACTCCGATCATCAGAAGTGTTGTCGCCGTGGAGGTTCCGCCTGCAGAGATGAGCGGTAGCTGAATGCCGGTGACCGGCAGTAGACCGATCACATAACCCACGTTGATGAACGACTGACCGATCACCCACATCGTGGTGGTGGCCGTGAGCAACCGCAGGAAGGGGTCAGCGGAGCGCTTTGCGATCCGCATCCCGGTGTAGGCGAACAAGCCGAACAGCACCAGCAATCCGAAGCCGCCGATGAAGCCCAATTCTTCGCCGATGATCGCGAAGATGAAGTCGTTGTGGGCATTGGGCAGGTAGTTCCACTTCGCGGTGCCTTGCCCCAGCCCGTCGCCGAAGACGCCGCCGTTGGCCAGCGCAAACTTGGCCTGGCGCGCCTGGTAGCCGGAGTCTTGCGGGTCGGCGTTGGGGTCCAGCCAGGATCGCACCCGCTCGGACCGGTACCCCTCGGATACCGCCAAGACGGCTGCCGACACGGTGACCGCGGCGAGCGAACTGGAGAACACCCGAAGCGGCAGACCGGCGTACCACAGCAGTGCCAGCAAGATGATGCCCAACGACACCGTCTGGCCCAGGTCCGGCTGCGCCACGATCAGCGCCAGCGCGATCACCGCGGCCGGCACCAGCGGAATCAGCATTTCCCGCAGGGTGGCCCGCTCCATCCGGCGGGCTGCCAGCAGGTGCGCTCCCCAGATGGCGAACGCGATTTTGGCCAATTCGGAGGGCTGCATGGAAAACCCAGCGACCACAAACCACCCGCGGGAGCCGTTGGCGACGGTGCCGACACCCGGGATCAGCACCAGCATCAGCAGGGCGATGCTGAACGCGAAGCCGGCGAACGCGGTGCGTCGGATGAACCGCACCGGCACCCGCAACGCCAGGTAACAGGCCAGCAGCCCAATTGCGGTCCACAGCACCTGTTTGCCGAAAATCAGCCACGCCGAACCGTCAACGTCGTAGGACCGCACCCCGGATGCCGACAGCACCATGATCAGTCCGAGCGTGGTCAGCAGGGCGGCCACCGCGATGATGAGATGAAACGAGGTCAGCGGTCGACCCAGCCAGGCGCCGAACCGGGCGCGCGGCCCGACCGACTTGGTTTCGGATCGTGGCGCCGCTGCGGGCGCCGCGGCGTCCGCGGCCGGTGGCGGCGCGGTGGCCGCCTGGCTCGTTTCGGCGGTGGTCTCCGGCGATTCCGGAGCCGTCCCACCGGCCTCGTCGGCGAACCCGCCTGCCGAGGATGGACCCGGTTCGGACGCCGGTTGGGTGTCGGGTCTCGCGGTCTTGGCGCCCCGGCGCAGCAACCGGGTGAGCACGCTGGCCACGGCGGGACTACCCGGTGACGGCGCGCACGGCGGCAGCGAACGCCTCGCCGCGGTCGGCGTAGCCGGTGAACTGATCGAACGATGCCCCGGCGGGGGCCAGCAGCACCGTGTCGCCCGGTTGGGCCAAGTCCCGGGCGGCGGTCACCACCGCCGTCATGAGCCGAGAACCCAGCGGCTCGTCGGATACCTCGACCCACCGTGTCGCAACTGCAACAAGAGCATCATCCGTATCATGCATATCGATATCCTCACCTGTCACAACCTGGACCACGGGCACATCGGGCGCGTGTCGCGATAACGCGTTGGCAACCTGGCCGCGGTCGCGGCCGATCAACACCACCGCCGCCAGGTGGCCGGCAACCCCGGCGACCAAGTCATCGATGGTGTTCGTCGAGGCGCCTTTGAGCAGGCCGCCGGCCACCCAGACCACCCGTGGATAAGCCAGCACCGACGCTTGGGCCGCGTGCGGATTGGTGGCCTTGGAGTCGTCGACATAGCGGACGCCGTCGGCGACGGCAACCAACTCGGCGCGATGCCGGCCGACGGTAAACGCCTCCAACGCGGCCGCGATCGGCGCCGGCGGGACGCCGACGCTGCGCGCCAGCGCCGCGGCGGCCAGGGCGTCGAGCACCCCGATTCGGCCCGGCACCGGTATCGACGCCGCGGGCGCCAGCTTGAGGCCATCGGCGAAGGCGCGGTCGACCAGCATCCCGTCGGCTACCCCGAGCTCGCCGCCGGCCGGTTCGCCGCGTCGAAAGCCGACCCGAATCGAGGCGCCGGCACCGTCCAGCAGGGCGGCCGCGCGGGCATCATCCAGGCCGACGACAGCCACCCGGCCGTCCAGCACCCGCGCCTTGGCGGCGGCGTAGGCAGCCATGCTGCCGTGCCAGTCCAGGTGGTCTTCGGCCACGTTGAGCACGACACCGGCTTCCGGACGCAGCGACGGCGCCCAGTGCAGCTGGAAACTGGACAACTCGACAGCCAACAGGTCGGCCGGTCGGGCCAGACCGTCCAGAACCGGACTGCCGATGTTGCCGCACAGTTGGCTGTCCCGGCCCGCCGCGGTGAGCATGGCGTGCAGCATCGACGTCGTCGTGGTCTTGCCGTTGGTGCCGGTGACCACCAGCCAGCGCCGTGGCTTCCCGTACCGACCGGCCGCGTCCAGCCGCCACGCCAACTCCACATCACCCCAGATCGGCAGCCCGGCTCGGGCTGCTGCGATCAGCACCGGCGCGGTTGGCGAAAACCCTGGGCTGGCGACGACCAGCACGTATTCCGCGATGCGCGTCGCGGCAGCCGCCGGACTCATCGTCGCGACGGCACCGCCGGCAGATGCCCGTAACGCCGCCGGGTCGTCATCACACAAGGTCAATGCCACACCCAACGGCCGCAGCGCCGCCAGCACCGCCCGGCCGGTCAGGCCGGCGCCCGCAACCAGCACCGGCGCCCCGGGCGACAGCACCGCCAACCCGTCCGGGTCTGTCCGGGTTCCGTACCCGCTTGCCGGGGTCACGTCAACCGCCGACCGCGGCAAACCACTCGCCGTAGAACAGTGCCACGCCCAGGCCGCAGCTGATCGCGGTCAGCAGCCAGAACCGGATGATGACCGTGGTCTCCGCCCAACCGGCCAGTTCGAAGTGATGGTGAAACGGCGCCATCCGGAACACCCGCCGACCGGTGGTGCGGAACGCCAAAATCTGCACCACCACCGAGAGGATCTCCGCGACGAACAACCCGCCCAGCACCACCGCCAGCAGTTCGGTGCGGCTGGTCACCGACAGGCCGGCGATCACACCACCGAGGGCCAGCGAACCGGTGTCGCCCATGAAGATCTTCGCCGGCGCGGCGTTCCACCATAAAAATCCAATGCAGGCGCCCGCGGTGGCGGCGGCGACGAACGCCAAATCCAGCGGGTCGCGCACGTTGTAGCAGCCCACATCCGGTGCGTAGGCGCAAGCGTTGCGGTGCTGGAACACCGTGATCAAGACGTAGGCGGCGCTGACCATCGCCATCGCCCCGGCAGCCAACCCGTCCAGACCGTCGGTGAAGTTGACCGCGTTCGACCAGGCGCTGACCATGACGATGCAGAACAGCACGAACACCACCGGCGGCAGGGTGACGGTAGCGATCTCGCGCACGTAGGACAACTGGGCGCTGCCCGGGGTCAGACCGGAATCGTTGCGGAAGCCCAACACCAACCCACCGAAGAGCACCGCGGCGGTGACCTGCCCGACCGCCTTGGTGGTCTTGTTCAACCCCAGGTTGCGCGAGCGGCGGAGTTTGATCAGGTCGTCGACGAACCCGACGGCGCCCAGCGCGCTGGCCAGGCCGAGGACCAGCAGACCGGACACTGACGGTCCGGCGCCGTTCAGTGCCAGGCCGCCCAGCTGAGCACCCAGGTAGCCCGCCCACACCCCGGCCAGAATGGCGACCCCGCCCATCGACGGCGTGCCGCGTTTGGTCTGGTGACTGGGCGGGCCGTCGGCGCGGATCTCCTGACCGAACCCCTGCCGGGTGAACAGCCGGATCAACAGCGGCGTCAGCAAAATGGTCACCGTCAGCGCGACGCCGGCGGCGATCAGGATCCGGATCATCCGTCGAGGTCCCGGTCGTCGGCGACCAACGCGTCGGCGAGCTTTGCCAGCCCGGCCGCGTTCGACGCCTTGACCAGCACCACATCGCCGGCGCGCAGTTCAGACCGCAGCAGTGCCAACGCGGCGTCGACGTCAGCGACCATGGTGGCCTCGGATCCCCACGAGCCCTCCATCACCGCACCGTGGTGCACGGCGCTCATAGGCCTCCCCGCTCCGACGACAACAAGACGAGACACATCTAAGCGCACCGCCAGCCGGCCGATGCGATCGTGCTCGGTTATCGCGTCATCACCCAGCTCGGCCATCTCACCCAGTACGGCCCAGCTGCGCCGCCCGCCCCGGGCGATCCACGCCAGCGCCTGCAATGCAGCCCGCATCGAATCCGGGTTGGCGTTGTACGAGTCGTCGATCACCGTCACGCCGTCGCGGCGGGTGCACACCTGCATGCGGTGCTGCGACACCGGACGTGCACCGCTCAGCGCGGCGGCTGCCTGTCCGGCGCTGGCACCGCATTCCAGCGCTACCGCGGCCGCGCACAGCGCATTGTCGACCTGGTGGTCTCCGGAGACATCGAGCCGAACGTCGACCGCGGCGGTACCGGTGTACAGGGTGAACCGCGGGCGGGCCAGCTCGTCCAGAGTCACCGGGCCGGCCCAGATGTCATTGCGGCCGGCATCGGTGTGCGCGGAGCGACCCACCCGCACCACCCGGGCCGCGGTCTGTTCGGCCATCGCGGCCACCACTGGATCGTCAGCGTTGAGGATCACCACGCCGGATTCCGGAACAGCTTGCGGTAACTCGGCTTTGGCTTGCGCGATGGCCTGCCGGGTGCCGAATTCACCCAGGTGTGCGGTACCGACGTTGAGTACCACCGCAATCCGCGGCGGTGCGATCGCCGCCAGCGTCGCGATATTGCCAACATGGCGCGCCGACATCTCCAGCACCAGATAGCGGGTGGTTTCGCTGGCGCGCAACACCGTCCACGGATGGCCCAGTTCGTTGTTGAACGATCCGGGCGGCGCCACCACCTCGCCCAACGGGCGCAGCACCGCGGCCAGCATGTCTTTGGTCGAGGTTTTGCCCGAGGAGCCGGTGACCCCGATGATGGTCAGTCCGCGAGCCACCAGATCGGCGCCCACCGCGGCGGCCAGCTTGGCCAGTGCCGCCAGCACCGCGGCACCCGAGCCGTCAGCGTCGAATTCGAGTACACCGGCCCGGCTACCGGCCGATGCGGCGGGCGGCACCACGACGGCCGGCACGCCGACCGGGCGGGCCGCCAGCACCGCGACCGCGCCGGCCGCCACCGCGGCGGCGGCGTAGTCGTGGCCGTCGGTCCACGCGCCGGGCAGCGCCAGAAACAGCCCCCCGGCGGTGACCTGGCGCGAGTCGAACTCGACGGTGCCGGTGACCCGGGTGCGGGCAGCATCCGCCGACGAGATGTCGACCAACCGACCGCCGACGATCTCGGCGACTCGGGCCAGCGTCAGCGGGATCATCGGCGCTCGGTCATCGACGGGCCTCCAGGGCGGCCGCCAGTTCCACTCGGTCGTCGAACGGGCGGGTGTGTCCGCCTGCGGTCTGTCCGGTTTCGTGGCCTTTGCCGGCGACCAGCACCACATCGCCGGGCTGCGCCCAGCCGACCGCGTAGTCGATCGCGGCTCGCCGGTCGGCGACCTCGACGATCTGCGGCTCGGTGGGTGCGTTGGCCGCTCCGGCCAGAATGGTGCGGCGGATAGCGGCCGGGTCCTCGCCGCGCGGATTGTCGTCGGTGACGACCACGAGATCGGCCAATTCGGCGGCGATCTCGCCCATGGCGGCGCGCTTGCCGGGATCACGGTCGCCGCCGGCGCCGAACACCACCGCCAGCCTGCCGCGCCGATGGTTTCCCGGTTGTCGCAGTGCCTGCAGCACGGCGCGCAGCGCCCCCGGCTTGTGCGCGTAGTCGACCAGGGCGAGGAACTGCTGGCCGCGATCGACCGGCTCCAGCCGTCCAGGCACCCGCGCGTCACGCAGCCCGGGCGCCGCCTGCTCCGGCGAGACTCCGACCGCGTCCAGAACCGCCAATGCGAGAAGGCAATTGGCGATGTTGTAGGCACCGGGCAGCCGGATGCCCACCCGGTGGTGCACGCCGGCCGGGTCGACCGCGGTGAATTCCTGGCTGCCATCCGTCCGCTGCGTCACCCGCTCGATGCGCCACTGCGCAGGCTCGATGCCGGTAGTACTGACCGTGATGGCGTTATCGGCCAGCGCAGCCATTTCGCGGCCGGCGTCGTCGTCGACGCAGACCACGGCGGTGCCAGCATGCAACGGCGAGGCCGGATTGAACAATCGCGCCTTGGCTTCGAAGTACGCGGCCATGCTCGGATGAAAGTCCAGGTGGTCGCGGGACAGGTTGGTGAATGCGGCGACCGCGAACTGCGTTCCGTCCACCCGACCCAGCGCCAGCGCGTGGCTGGACACCTCCATCACCACGGTGTCGACTCCCCGTTCGGCCATCAACGCCAGCAGCGCCTGCAGGGCCGGCGCCTCCGGTGTGGTCAGCATGCTGGGCAAGTCGGCGCCGTCCAGGCGGATACCGACTGTTCCGATCAGCCCGGGGATTCGGCCGGCGGCCCGCAATCCGGCTTCTATCAGGTACGTCGTGGTGGTCTTCCCTGAGGTTCCGGTAATGCCGATCACGGCGAGGCGTTGGCACGGATATCCGTAAACGGTGGCGGCGAGTTCACCGAGCACGTCACGCGGGGCGGGGTGCACCAGCACCGGCACGTCGTTCACCGGTGATGCCCGCGCGGCTATTTCCGACGCGCCGACCGCATCGGTGAGCACCGCCACCGCGCCGCGGTTGATCGCGTCGTCCGCGTAGCGCGCCCCATGGGTCGACGATCCCGGCAGGGCGGCGAACAGATCGCCGGGCAAACCGTCCTGCGCACGCAACGTCACCCCGGTGATCGGCAGGTCGGCAATGTCGCCGCCGGTGGCCGGCACCGCACCGAACTGTGCAGCCAGCGCCCGCAGCGGCACACCGGCGAGGTCACTGGGGCGCAACGCAGCGGGCACCCGACACCACCTCCCTCCGCTGCCCGACCCGTCCTCGGTCTGCCGCTACCAGCGATGACACTTTATCGGCCCGGTGCGGGTGTCGGTGTCTCCGCGCTACCGCCGAGTCCGGGGTGAAGTAGCGGTGTCGCTTTCCTGCATCCGGCAATCCGATACCGCGGTCAGCACCGTCTGCACCGCGGAACCGAAACGGAATTGGGCGCCCGAACCCCACACGGCGAGGTCCTTGTTACCCGGTTGGTCGACGAACACGTCGACGTTGGTGGCACCGAACCGCGCGGCGGCACCCTTGACCACCTGCAGCGCCCTTGCCCACACGTCGTCGGGAATCGCTCGATCGAGCACGATGCTGTAGTAGAGCTGCACCGCGCGGGTCCAGGCGTACTCGCCACTGCACCCGCCCCAGCTGTCTTCGTCGACCTTCCACGCCGCGCCCGGCAGCAAAGCGGCGATCTGATCAGCCATCCGGTCGATGGCCGCCACATAGTCGGCGCGAACCGCCTCAACGGACGACTTGGACCGCAAGCCGCCCTCCAACTCGGCCACCCGGTGCGGGCCCGGATTGCCCCGTTCGCCCGGTTCTGTCGCGCCACAACCGAAAACCGACAGGTATACCACCATCCCGAGCGTGCCCGGAACCGCTCGAATCGTCATCTCGCCGGGTGCGGATACGGGCGGCGGAACGTCGGTGCCATCACCAGTTGCCTGCCGCCGTCCGACCAGTCGGCGATGCCCGCGGCGATCACCGCCAGGTTGTATCCCGACATCCGCAGTACCGGCTGACCGTCCGGCCCGGTCACCGCGCGCGGATAGTCGGAGTGACCCGACACACCGGCCCGCTCAACCCCGTCCGGACCGATGCCGGCCTGCGAGGAAAGCTCCGGCAGGATTCCGCCATAGGTATTGGCGCCCCAGCCGTGCAACGGGGCCAGAGCGCCCAACTCGGGAATCATGTCGCCATGCGCACGCATGACATAAGCATGCCCGCCGGCCAACCCCAGCTGCGCGGGATTACTCAGTTCCGGCCCCGGCGAGCCGTAGAACACCGCGTCATCAACCGGCCGTAGGCCCTCGGCGTTGAGCTGTTGCAGCGCCAGCGACGCAGTCAGCGATCCGTAGGAGTGCCCGAACAGGCTCAGATGTGCGCCCGGGTTTCGGTAACCGCGATGTCGTCGGCGGTGTCCGGGGACGGCGTCAAACCCGCCGGGCTGACCGCTGGATCGGCGGAGGGAATTCCCTCGTTGCCGTGCACGTCAAGGTCGTTGCGGATCAACGCGTTCTGGTGTTTTCGGGCTTCGCCGGTTGCACCGTGCCACGTCTTGAACACCGCCAAGGAACTGAGCTGACGCGACGCTGCCAGGGTGGCCTGCGCCCGAGCACCGGCGGCGTGGAACACCGCCCGCACGGCGTCAGCGCTCCACCTCGATATCGGCGACCGACAAGGTCACGACTCAGCCTGAACCGGCGCTGTCCACCCCGGGACCGACCGCGCGCAGTTCCTCAGTGTTGCGACGCTCCATCGCCGCGAAGCCGATCGCGTCGTTGTTCAGTCGCAGCGCGTGTTCACCGACCCGGGTCAGCAGCATCCGTGAGGTGGCCAGCCAGGCGGTCATTCGGGCATCCAGCGCCGCGGCCGAAGACCCGGTCCAGCCGGACTGAGCGGCACCGATCCGGTTATCCGAGGACACCTGCGCCACCGCCAACTTCTCGCCCTGTTCGCCGGCGCGTGCTGCCGAGCCGACCAGCATCTCCACGTCGACCCGAAGCTCACCGGGAACTGTCATCCACCACCGCACCTCCGGGTCCGCCTCATCCCACAGTGAGTCGGTGGCCGAGCGCAAGTCAGTGCCGAATCACCGGAACGCTGACCAAGCCGTTAAAGCCGGACGTAACGTTGTCGGTACGGACAATGGGCCTCGCTGGTGCCTCGCTCTCCGAAGCCGAAATGCAGGCCGACCATGAACATCGCGCCCACCCAAAGCCGGATCGTTGCCGCAGCGCTGCTGTGTTGGTGCACCGCGCTCGGCGGTTTGGCCTCAGTCGCGGCGCCCGCTCGGGCGTACGCCGGTTTCGCGTCGCCACCTCACAGCACCGCGCCGGCAAGTCCGGTGGACAATTTCTCGGTCCCCCATCAATGGTGTCCGGGGCAGCCCTTGCCGATGTCCGATGTGGTCTGGGACATGAACGGCTGCCCCACCTGGTATTGGGTCCCCGTCGGGGGCATGGGCAACGTTGGTCAGTTCGTCTGGGATGGCGAGAATCCACCGCCGCATGCCGGCCCGTCATGCTACGGAGCCCCGATCTGCTTGCCCGGGCTGTAGCAGTGTGGGCTGGTGCCTCGGGCTGGTGCCCGCTACATGGCTTGCAGCGTCAGCGGCGGCCCCGGATCCGGTGATAACGGGACGTTCTCGCGCCGCAGCAGCCACCCGGCGATGTTGTGGAACAGCGGCGCGGCCGACGACCCGGGGGAGCCGTCGGCGGCCCGGTGTGGGTTATCCATCATCAGGCCGATGACATAGCGCGGATCCTCCGACGGCGCGATCCCGGCGAAGGTGATCCAGTAAACGTCGTCGAAGTAGCAGCCGCAGCCGGGGTCGATCTGCTGCGCGGTCCCGGTCTTACCGGAGATCTGGTAGCCGGCAACAGCGGCCTGCGGCCCGGTGCCCTGTTGGTAGCCCATCGGATCGGCTTGGACGACGGCGCGCAGCATGTTGCGCACAGTTTGCGCGGTCTGCGCCGACACCACCGGGAGACCCTCCGGGCGGGGTTCTTCAGTGCGGGTGCCGTCGGCCGCGATGGTGGCCTTGACGATTCGGGGCGGCACCCGCACACCATCGTTGGCGATGATCTGATACATCCCAGCCATCTGCAACAAGGTCATCGAGAGTCCTTGGCCGATTGGCAAATTGGAGAACGTGCTGCCGGACCACTGGTCGATTGGCGGTACTAGTCCGGCGCTCTCGCCGGGCAGGCCGACGCCGGTGCGCTGGCCCAGGCCAAACCGCTGAAGCATGTCGAAGTACCGTTGCGGCCCGATGCGTTGCGCCAACATCAGCGCGCCGACGTTCGACGACTTGCCGAACACCCCGGTCGTGGTGTACGGCGTCACGCCGTGATCCCAGGCATCGTTCACGGTGACACCGCCCATGTTGATCGAACCGGGTACTTGGAGCACCTCATCGGGGTGGCTCAGCCCGTATTCGATGACCGCGGCGGCGGTGACCACCTTGTTCACCGAACCGGGCTCGAACGGCGACGACACCGCCGGATTGCCCAGTTGCCGATCACCCTGCCGGCCGATGTCCTGCGACGGGTCGAAGGTGTTGTCGTTGGCCAACGCCAGCACTTCACCGGTCTTGGCGTCGAGCACGACCGCCGACACGTTGCGTGCCCCGGTGATGTTCCTGGCCTGCTGCACCTGCTGCTGCACATGGAACTGAATGTCGTCGTCGAGGGTGAGCTGGACCGTCGCACCGTCGATCGCCTTGAGCCGGTTGCGGTAGCTGCCCGGAATAACCACGCCGTCCGAAACCCGGTAATAGGTGAGCGACCCGTCGGTGCCGGCCAGCACCGCATCCATCGAATCCTCCAGGCCCAGCAGTCCATGGCCGTCCCAGTCGACACCGCCCACGATGTTGGCGGCCAGCGATCCGCCCGGGTACTGGCGCAGGTCTTGTCGCTCGGCTCCGACCGGCCAGGCGCCTTCTCTGCCGAGGACCTGCGGCTGTTGGAGAGCGTGGCCTCGCAAGCGGCCACCGCCCTCAGCAACGCGCGGCTGTACCAAGAGACCGTCCGGAGCCTGCGCGAAGCCGAGG
>CAZPZQ010000093.1:0-11261 GCA_964590745.1 uncultured Mycobacterium sp.
CGTGCTGGCCAGCACTCGGGTCGCGCCGGCGGCGCGGGCACGCGCCGCCAGCAGCGCCAGCGGCGCGGCCGCACCGAACCAGACGGTGTCGATGTTCTGTTCGGCGATCAGCCGACGCATCCGGGCGGTAACGGCCGGGCCGGGCAGCATCAGCGTTCCGGGGTGACGCACCACGTGATAACCGCCCGCCCTGGCCGAGCGGTCGAAGAGGCCGGCACCTTTCCACTCGGGCGCGTACACGGTGAGCCGGTGCGCACCGGTATCGGCGAGGCGGCGCACGAATTCTTCCAGATAGGACTGGATGCCCCCGGGCCGCGGCGGAAAGTCGTTGGTAACCAGCAGGACCCGACTCACCCGTAGGATGCTATGGCAAACCGGTCCGGTCCACCGGGATGCCCTGACTCTCAGCCGACCGGAGCACCTCTTGCCACAACCGTAATGCGTTGAGCGCGGCGGGAAACCCGGCATACACCGTCGACATCACCAGCACCTCGTGCACCGCGGCCGGCGACACCCCGTTGTCTAATGCGCCGAACAGGTAGGCGCGCAGCTGGTCCGGGCGCTCGGTCGCGGCCAGCATTGCGATGGCGATCAGGGTGCGCTCGGCTTCGTTCAGGCCGGGACGGCCCCAGACCTGGCCGAACACGAACGAATCCACCCATCCGGCCACGCCCGGGTCCAGCTGTTCCAGGTGCGCCTGCAGTTTCGCCGATTTGCGGCCCTGCACCCGGGATCGGCGCCGGGCGCCGGTCACCGAGTGACCCGAAGGGCCCGATCGGTCGGCCACCGTTCCTCCCTTGACTGAACCCATGACGTGGATTCACACTCCACGATATGGAGGCCAGCGTCAAGAGCGTCGAGGGCGTTAACGACCCGGAGCCGGTACCAACTGCGGATCGACGCAACGGGGACGGAGGCCGCACGTCGGCCAAGCCGACACTGGTGTTGCAAAAGGCGCTCAGCGTGCTGGATGCTTTCACCCTCGCCAGGCCCGAGCTCACCCTGTCGGAGATTCGGGTGGCCGTCGACCTGCCGCCAACGACCTGCGGCCGACTGGTGCAGAACCTCACTGACGAGGGATTACTCGAGCGGGTGCAGGACCGCTATCGCGTGGGTCTGGGTGTGCTGCGCTGGTCGGCCGTCGCGCTGCGCGGCCGTGACCTGGTCGATCGATTGACCCCGATCATCGAGCGGCTCCGCGACCGGACCGGGGAGAGCGCGGCGGTTTTCGTTCCCCAGGCGCTGGAGCGGACCTGTGTGGCGGTGGCGCCGACCCGGCACTCGGTGATCTGGCAGTTGCAGGTCGGCATGTCCACACCGCTGCACGTAGGTTCCGGCGGACGTGCGATCCTGGCGTTTCGCCCGGACGCTGTCGACCAAACCTTGGCCCGTTCACCCGCCGCGCTGACCGATCACACCCTGGTCGATGCCGACCGGCTGCGCGAGGTGCTGGCGGCCACCCGGCAGACGGGTCTGGCGGTCAGCAGCGAGGAGCTCGACGTGGGCGTCGCCGGGGTCAGCGCTCCGGTGTTCGGGCCCGGGCCCCGGGTGGTTGCCGCTGTCGGCGTCGCCGGCCCGGTGCAGCGGTTCACCGAGGCTGATCTCGCGGCCTACTGTCCGGCCGTCCTCGACGCCGCACGTGTTGCGACCCGGCAGATCGGCGGTGAGTTCTTATGGTGATCCGGAACCGAGGTGAGGAGGACGCGGCCAACCCGGCCGCCAGCACCGTCGATGTCAGCCCGGACGCTCGGGTAGACGCGCTGCGCGAACGCATCCGCCGGGGCGGATCGGAAACACGTAAAGCCGAATTACGGGCACGCGGAAACCTTCTGGTGCGTGAGCGGCTCGAACGACTGCTCGATCCCGGCTTTGTGATCGAGGACTGGATTTTGGCCCGCCACGATGACCCGGCGTTGCCCGCCGATGGTGTGGTCACAGTGATTGGTCAGGTCAGCGGTCAACGGGTGGCGGTGATGGCCAACGACATGTCGGTCAAAGCCGGCACCTGGGGAGTCAAGACCGTTCGCAAGATTCAGCGTATTCAGGAAGTGGCGCTGGATTACCGGATCCCGATGATCTATCTGGTCGACTCGGGCGGGGCACGCATCTCCGAGCAGTACGGGCTCTACCTCGACCGGGACCACTCCGGGCGGATCTTCTGGAACATGGCCCGAATGAACGGTGTGGTTCCCCAGGTGTGTGTCAACTTCGGCCCCTCGCCGGCCGGTGCAGCGTACCTGCCCGCGTTCTGTGACCTGGTGATCATGATTGACGGTCGGACCAGCGTCTACCTCGGCTCGCCGCGACAGGCGGCCGCGGCCACCGGGGAACAGGTGGATGACGAACAGATGGGTGGCGCCCGGATGCACTGCATCCAAAGCGGACTCGGCGATGTGCTGGTGGACACCGAAGACGCGGCGTTAGATGTCGTCCGGGACTACCTGGCAATGATGCCGTCGAATTGGACCGAGCACCCAGCAGACCGCACCGCCGCCGAACCGGCCGGCGGCAGCGAACAGCTCGAGACGATCATTCCGGCAGACGAACGAAAATCCTTCGACGTCACCCGGGTCATCGAAACCATCGTCGACGCCGGCAGCTTCCTGGAAATCAAGCAGCACTACGCCGGCGAGCTCGTCACCGGCTACGCGCGTATCGACGGCATGGCGGTTGGCGTGGTGGCCAACCAGCCCAAAGTGCGCGGCGGAATCCTGATGCAGGACTCGTCGGAGAAGGGCGCCCAATTCATCTCGACGTGCACCGCATACAACATTCCCCTGGTCTTTCTGATGGATGTTCCCGGATTCATGGTGAGCAGCCACTGCGAGAAAGCCGCCATCATCCGCCGCGGCCAGAAGATGTTGCAGGCGGTGGCCGAAGCCACTCAGCCGCGGATCTGCGTGATCCTGCGCAAGGCCTACGGCGCCGGGTACATGGCGATGTCGGGTGCGACCTTCCAGCCGGACTGCACCATCGCGCTCCCGCAGGCGCAGCTCGGCTTGATGGGTCCGGGCGCGGCCGTGCAGGCGATTTACGCCAAGAAGATCGCAGCGCTGCCCGAGTCCGAACGAGCTGCCTTCGTGGCGACCAAGCAGCAGGAATACGCCAAGGACATCGGCGTGTGGGGGCCCGCCGCGGAGATGTACGTCGACGACGTCGTTCCCGGCCGCGAACTGCGCCGGCAACTTGCCGAGCGACTACGGCTGTACCGGCGACGCCGGCGCAGCCCGCTCGCCGCGCGCAACACCCACATCATGAGGGGCTGAAACGATGGCCGCGGCTCAGGACAGCACGGGAGCGGTGCACTACCACGTCGATTCGCACATCGCGACCCTGACGATCGACGACGAACCGCACCGCAATGCGTTGTCTCGAGCGGTCCGCGCCGGGCTGTTCGACGGCCTCACCCGCGCGGAAGCAGACCCGGAGGTGGCGGTGGCCATTCTCACCGGTGTCGGGCAACGCGCCTTCTGTGCCGGCGCGAATCTCAAAGAGATGGCCGCTGAGGGTGTTTCGGTTCCGCCGCCGCACTATATGCCGATTATCCGGCGCACCGTGCCGTTCACGAAGCTGCTCATCGCCGCGGTTAACGGGGTGGCGTTCGGCGGTGGCTTTCTGCTGGCTCAGATGGCCGACTTGGTCGTCGCAGCCGAACACGCCCAATTCGGCATGCCCGAGGCCAAGGTGGGTCGGGGGGCGCCGTGGTCGGCGCCGCTGTCGCGGTTGATCCCCCGCCGGATTTGGCTGCAACTGCTGGTCACCGGCGACCCGATCGACGCGGTCCGCGCCCAGCAGATCGGCCTGGTCAACGAGGTGGTGCCGGCAGCCGAACTGATGGTGTCGGCGCGAGCCCTGGCGGCGCGGATCCGAGACAACGCGCCGCTGACCGTGCAGGCCTCCCTGCAGATGGTCAGGCTGGCCGACGAGATGGGGGTCACCGCTGCGTGGGACACCGCGGACGCACTGTTCGAGCAGGTCTACCGCAGCGCCGACGCGATCGAAGGGCCCCGAGCGTTCCGTGAAGGCCGCCAACCGAATTGGCAGGGGAAGTGATCGCGATGGACGCTGCCGCCCTGACCGGGCTGAAGGTGGTCGAGTTCGCCCACGTGATCGCCGGCCCGCTGGCCGGCACGCTGCTCGCGGACCTCGGCGCCGACGTGGTGCACGTCGAACCACCCGGAGTCGGCGACACCGGACGCAAGATGGGGCCGGCGAAAGATGGCGTACACCTGTGGTGGAAGGTGGCTGCCCGCAACAAGCGGTCACTGTCCCTGGACTTGCGCCAGCGAGCCGGGCGGGCGGTGGCGCAACGGTTGGTGCAGTGGGCCGACGTGGTGATCACTAATCTTCGGCCCGACACGCTGGCGGAGTGGGGTCTGGACTGGGTAACTCTGCACCGGACCAACCCATCACTGATCTACGCCCAGATCACCGGGTTTGGCGCAGAGACCACGCTGCGCAACGCTCCGGGGTTCGGCAAGGTCGGTGAGGCCCGCAGCGGCGTGGTGCACCTGACCGGGTTTCCCGACGGTCCTCCGGTGCATACCGGGTTCTCGCACGCCGACACCGTGACCGCGCTGACCGCGGCGTACGGCATCCTGGCGGCGGCCTACCGCAAGGCGCACGACCCAGATTTCCACGGCGAATGGATCGATTTGGCGCTGTTCGAGCCGCTGTTTCGGCTGGTCGAATGGCAGGTGATCGTGCACGACCAGCTCGGGGTTGCGCCGAGTCGGTCCGGCAACCGGCTGGCGATAGCTCCCGCGGCCGTGGTCAACACCTACCTGAGCGGCGAAGGTGAATGGATCACCGTCACCTCTGCCACGGTGCGGTCGGTGCAAAACGTGGCGCGGCTACTCGGCTTCGCGCCGGAAGAGTTCCACACCGTCGACCAGCAGGTGGCCCGATCCGACGAACTCGACGACGCGCTGCGGGACTGGATCTCCCAGCGCAGCACCGCGGCAGCATTGCAAGCCATGTCGGACGCGGAAGTTGTGGCATCCCGGATCTTTTCGATGGACGACATCGCCGCCGACCCGACCTATGCCGAACGCGCGGCTATCGTCTCGGTGCCCGACGAAGAACTCGGGCAGGTGCGCATGCAGGCGGTGGTGCCGAAAATGCACTCGCACGGCGGAGCGGTGTGGCGCACCGGGCCGGCACTGGGCGCCGACAACGAAGTGGTGTGCAAGGACTGGCTGGGCATGGCCGACGCCGACTTCGACCAACTGCGCGCCACGGGCGTGATCGGCGATGGTTAGCGGGCCGCTGGCGCGGGTGCGCAGCATTCTCGAAACCCCTATCCTCGACGACCGCAAATGGGCGAAAGTCCCGGGGATTCCAGCGGATGCGGTGCTACTCGATCTCGAGGACAGCGTGCCGGAGCAACGCAAAAACGAGGCCCGCGCCAAAGTCGCCGCGCATCTCGCGGACCCGGCGTATCTGGGCGGCCGGGTGGCACTGCCCCGGGTCAACGCGCTGGCCACCCCGCACGGCGAGGCGGATCTGCGCGCGGTGGCCGCAGCGGGCGCTGAGATCATCGTCTATCCGAAGGCCGGTTCGGCGGCCGAACTCGATGCCGTGCGCGCCATTCTGCGCGATGTCGGCGCCGAGGCACGTCTGGTGCCGGTGATCGAGACGGCGCGGGCGGTACTCGAGCTGGACACGATCGCAGCCGGGCCACACATCGGCGGGTTGCTGTTCGGCCCGTTCGATCTCGCGGTCGACGCCGGTATCACGCCGTTCGACGGCCCAGCCCTGTTCGCCGATGCCTATCACTACGCCAAGTCCAAACTGGTGCTGGCCGGTGCGGCGTTCGACGTGCCGGTATTCGATTTTTTGTTGACACCGCAGTTGCGCGACCGCGCTCAGGTGACAGCGGCCGCCGATCACGCCCGCCGGATGGGTTTCGACGGCATGGCGGCCTTCTATCCGCCGCACATCGACGTGATCAACGCCGCCTTCACCCCCAGCGCCGACGCGGTCGCGCAGGCCCGGCAGGTGGTGCGGGCCTACGAGGCGGCGCTGAACGCCGGCAACGCGGCGGCGCAGCTCGACGGAAAGGCGCTGATCGTGCAGGACTACAAGCGTGCGCTGCAGACCCTCGGCCGGGGTACGCGCCAGCGGTTCTGAGCTCAACCAGAAGCGACGGTGGGCACCGCGTCGCCGTTGCTGCAAACTTGGCGTGCGACACGCGGCGCCGGTGCGACTGCTCAGCTTCGCAACACGGATATGTTGCGCATCTCGACTGTCCGGATCAGGCGCTCATCGAATGATGCCATGCTCGCCCCGGCGTTTTCGGCCGTGCGGGCATCCGGCAAAGGATAACGCCGATCATCGGTGGTGATACACCTATTATGGCTTCCCCCTGGGGAATACCGCAGATCACACATGAGCACACCACGCTGGTGCAGCACGCCGGCAACGGTCGGTGTGCCGCATCTTGGACTCCGCACAACAATGAGCTGGGCCGACGCCGTCGGACCTTTGAGCCGGTCTCGACCGGTCGAACAGTGCCGTGACTTCTTCGACGGCTCGTCCTCGCCGGCGGGCTAACCGCCCCGCCAAGCCTGCCAACGCGCCAGCACATCCGCCACATCGACGCCCAGAACCTGACGCACCGCAGTTGCCGGGTCGGCACGCCCTGGCCCGCAGGCGGCCAGATAGAGCTCGCGCAGCTTCGCCGTCCCGTAGCGCTCGGCGATGAAACCGGCGAACCACCAGGCTCGGTCGTAGCCTTGGGCACGCTGCGGTCCGGGCGCATCCAGGTCGGTATCCGACGGCAGCGTCAAGGGCGGTGCCGGCCGATCGGCCGATGTTGGCACCCCGCGGGCAACGAAGTCGGCGACGCCTTCGGCTAGCCATCGGGGTGCGTCGGACCTGGTTTCGGCGCGAGTAGCGAAGTGGAACAGCTCGTGTCCCAACACAATTCGCAGCGCCGGTGTGCTCATCTGGGCCGCCCCCGGGGCGAACACGATTCGCTGGCCGGCCGCCGACCGCCGCCCGACGTCCACCCGGTCGGCGACCGCCACGGCCGCGATGCCGGACCACTGACCCACGTCACCACCGCCGGCTTGCGCGGCGAACTGGCTATCCGAACCGGTCGCCACCACCACGATGCGATGCGGCCAGTCGGTGCCCCAGAACGCCTCCACGGCGGCGACGGCGGCGCCGATATGGGTGCTGATCCGGCCAAGTAACGCCTCGGCGGGTGCGCCCCCGAGGTTGACCAGGTCCACGGTGCGGTGGTCGCCGACGACCAGCGGCATCGCCGGTGTGTCGCGCACCGGCAGCATCAGCAATACCGCGGCAACGACCAGCTCGACACCGAGCAACGCGGCCAGCAGCGGCCGAATCCGTCGGGTTTCAGTAACGGCGGGCGTTATAGATCGGCCCGGACGCGGTCATCGGCACCACCCGGACCGGCTGACCGTAGGTGGACGAGTGGACCATCATGCCGTCGCCGACGTAAATACCGGAGTGCGACGCGTCAGAGTAGAAGGTCAGCACATCGCCGGGCTGCAGTTCGGACAACGACACCGGTTGGCCGCCGTTGGCCTGCGCTTGGCTGGAGTGCGGCAACGCGATGCCGGCCTGGCCGAACGCCCACATCACCAGTCCCGAACAGTCGAAGCCGCCCGGCCCGGAACCGCCCCAGGCATACGGGGTACCGACTTGGGTCAACGCCGCCTGCACCGCTGTCGCGGCGCCTCCGCCGCCGGCGGGATCCGCACCGAAGGGCAGGCCCGGCGGCCCCGGCGGTCCGGCGCCGTCGGGCGGCGGCAGCGCATCAGGGGGCGGCGGTGCACCGGGCGGTGCGGCTTGCGGTACCGGGCCCGGTTCGGCCAGTGCGACGCGTTGCTGTGGCGTCAGGACAAAGTACTGGGATTTCACCACGGCGATTTGCAGTTGCAGCCGGCTCTGTTTGGCCTGCAGGTCGGCGCGCACCGCGGCGGCCTGCTCAGCGGCCGTCTTGGCTTCGGCGGCGGACTTGGCGGACACTTGCTCGGCCCGGTCGGCCGCCGCATGGGCGGCGCGGTAACGGTCCATCCGCACACCCATGTCGGCAGACACCACCCGCTGCACGGCCAGCTTGTCGATCAGCTGTTGGGGCGACTCGGCGGTCAGGATGGCGTCCATGCCGTCGGTGCGGCCACCCATGTAGGTGCTGGTGGCGAACTGGTTGACGGCGGACTGAAAGGTCGCCAACTGAGCTTTCGCCGCATTCAACGCGGCCTGGTCGTCAGCGTGCTCCTTCTCGGCGGCCCGTTGCGCTGCCAGCTTTTCGTTGAGATCAAGCTGCGCGCTGTGCATCGCCTCGGTGGTTCGTTCGGCCTGCCGGGACAACTCGTTGAGTTTTGCCAGCGCATCGTCGGCGGGGTCGGCCTGCACACCGCCGGCAAGAATCCCGGCTGACGCCGTGAGCGCTGCCAGGACACCGACGATAGGTCGCTTGATAACGCGCATGGCCCAGTTCGCACGATTCACCGTCAAGATTTGCATCCTTAGCGCTGCCGGCGACATGCTGCCGTCGATCTGACTTAGGTCTCAGATAGGTTACGAAACGGCAACAGCCTTGTCCATCGAGGGGGGTAAATCTATCAAAGTGGGTTCGAGGACTCCGCCAGACGCGCCGACCGTCAGGCCGCCCCGGGCCGGGGGTGGCGGCGAGTCGAGACCAGCCGCAACCGAGGCGCCAACCCCGCTTGGGCCAGCACGTCCAGTGCCGCACGCTCGTCGTCCAGCAGATCCGCGGGCGGCCCGATCAGCACGCTGACCACGCAGTCGCGGCAGGCGGGCCCGCGAACCGCGCAGTCGGCACAGTCGATCACCATCGACTCGAGCGGTCGATCCTGCGGGCCCACGGGGCTACCGGCCTGTTGTTCGTTTCCGTTCCCGGTCTGCGGTGCCATCGGCGTTGCCTTCCTCATCGGCTGGTCGGGCTAGCCGGCACGGTAGCCGCCGGCACCGACAGCCGGCCGACTCCGGCGACGACGCTGCGCCGACTTCCCACCTGCGGCGTGGGAACCGACCGCTGTCGGTGTGCCCGCCTACCGTCTGGCGCATGAGTTCGCCGGCGACACCGCAGTGCGGGCACCACCTGCCTGCGGGGCCGGGCGGATGAGCGTGGGCGGCGCAGGGCAACTCAGTTTCGCCCAGCTCGGCACTCACCTCGATCCGGTTGCCGACGTGCCGTTGCGGGATACCACCTTCGTGGTGGTGGATCTGGAAACCACCGGGGCCCGCGCGTCGGCCGCCCCGGGCGGGGAAGCCGACGCCATTACCGAGATCGGTGCGGTCAAGGTACGTGGTGGCACGGTGCTCGGCGAGTTCGCCACCCTGGTGGACCCGCAACGCGGTATCCCGCCGCAGATCGTCAGACTGACCGGGATAACCACCGCAATGGTGTCCGACGCGCCCACCATCGACACCGCGTTGCCGTTATTTCTCGAGTTCGCCGGCCTCGGCAGCGGTTCGGTTCTGGTGGCCCACAACGCCGGGTTCGATGTCGGCTTCCTATCCGCTGCAGCCCTGCGCTGCGGCATCGGCTGGCCGCGTCCGCCGGTGCTGTGTACGGTCCGGCTGGCCCGTCGGGTGCTCAGCCGTGACGAAGCGCCCAGTGTGCGGCTGGCCGAGTTGACCCGGCTATTCGCCATCGCCGCCCGGCCCACCCACCGAGCGCTCGCCGATGCCCGGGCCACCGTCGACGTGCTGCACACATTGATCGATCGAGTGGGCAACCAGGGCGTGCACACGTATGGTGACCTCCGGTCGTATCTGCCCAATGTGACACCGGTGCAGCGCCGCAAGCGGGTACTCGCCGACGGGCTGCCACATCGGCCCGGGGTCTATCTGTTTCGTGGTCCGTCGGGTGAGGTGCTCTACATCGGAACCGCGACGGACTTACGTCGGCGGGTCGGCCAGTACTTCAACGGAGCTGATCGGCGCGGCCGGATCACCGAAATGGTGACGCTGGCCAGCCGACTCGACCATGTCGAATGCGCGCACTCCCTGGAAGCCGGGGTGCGCGAACTTCGCCTGCTGGCCGCGCACGCTCCGCCGTATAACCGCCGGTCCAGGTTTCCGCGGCGGTGGTGGTGGGTGACGCTCACCGATGAACCGTTCCCCCGGCTGTCGGTGACGCGGGCACCGCGCCATGCCCGTGCGGTCGGCCCGTTTCGCTCCCGCACCGATGCGGCCCAGACCGCGAGCCTGCTGGCGCGCTACACCGGGCTGCGCACCTGCACCGCGCGGCTAGCCCAGACGGCCCGACACGCATGCCGGCAGCGGGACGTCATGCCTTGCCCGGCGTCGCGCGACGTGACCGCCGCGCAGTACGTTGCGGCGGTCCAACGGGCCGCGGCGTTGATCGACGGTGCCGATAACAGCCCGCTGGCCGCAGCGGTGCAGCGGGTCGATGCGCTCGCCCAACGGCATCACTACGAAAGCGCGGCGCGGTTGCGCGACCACACCGCCGCCGCGATCGAAGCGTTGTGGCGCAGCCAGCGGTCCCGAGCTCTGGCCGCGGTGCCTGAGCTGGTGGCCGCGGCACCGGACGGCGACGGCGGCTGGCAGCTGACGGTGGTCCGGTACGGCCAGCTGGCCGCCGCCGGTCGCGCCGAACGCGGGGTGCCGCCGCTGCCGGTGCTGGACGCCGTCCGGGCGAGCGCGCAAGCGATCGTGCCGGGTACCGGCCCGCTCGGCGGGGCACTGGTCGAGGAGACCGCCCTGATTGCGCGCTGGCTGTCAGCACCGGGGGTGCGCATTGTGCGTGTCGACGGCACCTGGACGGTGCCGGTGGGCTCGGCCGGCCGGTGGCTGCCGTGGGCGACGACCGCGCGGTCGGCGCAACTGGTCGCTCGGCAAACCACCGAGCTAGAGCTGCTGACCGAACCGCACCCAACGCGCGAGCAGCTGTTCGGCCGCCCCGCTGTCGATGGCCTCGGCGGCGCGCACCAGCGCGCCTTCCCAGGCCGGCTGCCATTCGGCGCCACTGGATAGACCGGCGAAGGCGACGATCGCGCCGGCGGCGTTCAATACGACGGCGTCTCGCACCGGCCCGCGAGTACCGCCCAGCACCGACCTGACCTCCGCCGCGTTGGCCTGGGCGTCGCCGCCGAGCAACTGCCCCACCTCGGCGCGGGCGAAGCCAAACCCGGCCGGGTCAAAGGTCAGTCGGTCCACCGTTCCGGCTTGTACCCGCCAAATGGTGCTGGTCGTGGTGGTGGTCAGCTCGTCGAGGCCGTCGTCGCCGTGCACCA